>JAGOBN010000722.1 GCA_017999235.1 Anaerolineales bacterium
CGACCAGCCCATACACGCTAATGACCGCGGCGGTCAAGGCGCCGTAAACCAGGGTGCGGTTGAGGACCAGATCAATGTCGTACAGCCGGCGGCGCAGGATAGCGACACTGACCGACACGGCGATGCTCAAAATGAACAGGTCGGTCAGAACAATACTCACTTCGCGGGCGGCGGACTCATTCAAGAAGAAGGGGGCCAGCGCCGCGGCCAGGCCGAGAACCGGAGCCAGCACCAGGGTGGTGTAGACCACCCATTTCAGCTGCTCGCGTTCCTGGCCCCGCGCTCGGCGGAAGCGCAGGCCCACCAGCCCTAAAGTGACCAGCATGTCAAAAGCCAGGAGCGCCCCGCTGGCATTGAGGATCGGCTCCAGCCAGACGCCCGCGCCCGGGATCCCGTAGGGGTTGCCGCCCGGGATATCCCAGGAGGTGATCGGGCCGGGGTGCAGCGCGAGGCTCAGAGCCGCGCCGGCCAGACCAATAGCCGTGATCCCGGCCAGCGGGCGCCAGCGGCGCGACAGCAGGCGGCCGTCCGGGAAAAACTTCAAAGCCATCCCAAACGGCAGGACGATGGCGATGGTCCAGCTCCAGCGGCTGAGCCAGTTCAACGCATCCGACCAGGGCAGCCAATTGGATTGGTCTAGTGACTGGAAAGCCGTGTTGCCCACCGCGACCGCCATGAGGCCATTGAGTATGGCGGTGGCCGTATAGAGCCACCCGATCACGATGCGGGGATGCCGGGAGGCGATTAATGCGCCCAACAGGGCATAACTCACGGTGATGAAGGGGATAAGCCCCTGGTGGGAGATCAGGGGCCGCACGTTGCCGGTCCGGAGGATGTAGATCAGGCTGAGGGTGATGCCCAGGCTCACCAAAACGATGGCCAATCCGGCGAGAACCCAGGCTGGCGACCGGACCGAATTCGTCGTATTCATCAGCGCGATTATAACGTCTGGTTCATATTGAAGAAATCGGCTCCGGGGGTGACACACCCCGCGGCTAGGGCGCTTTCCACCATAGGGCGATCCCGATCAGCAGCGGCGCGACGTGATGCAGGACGGGAAAGTAGATATCCTGCCAGCTGACCAAGGGGAGCACCACCAGCCAGGCGAGGTTCCAAACGATTGTGACCCAACCGATCCAAGCGGCCGTCAGCCCGGACTGAAGCAGGCCGCCCCCGATGGCGGCCTGAGCCAGGAAGGCCAGGACCACATAGACGACGATAACGGGATAGAAGCTCGGCCCAGTCCGAGACAGATTGAGCGCCTCGGCGGCGGCTCCCAGAATCCCCGCGAATAAATAGGCCGTGGCCCCCGCGCGCGCCAGGGTGCGGCCGGCGGTGTCCTGAAGCAGTCCCTCGAGCAGCGCGAAGCCGATAGCGGCGAGGATGATCGCCGCGAGTATGAAGCCCCGTTCCCAGACGTAGTAAGCGGGCGTGGGCGGCAGTCCGCCTCGCTGGCCGCCCCGGATCCAAAACATCAGCAAGCCGGGAAACTGAACGGCAGTACTAAGAATGAGGACGAACCCCGCAGCGCGTTCACTGCTCCAAAACCGTGGGTCAAACATCAGTTTTGCTCCAGTGTTGGCCGACCGGGCGAGGCGGGCTGGGGTGTCAGGATCACGCCCATCACGGCGCCGCCCGCCAGCGCGGCGCCCAGGTTGCCGAGAGTCATCACCGTCAGCATGGTGAAGCGTTCAGCGGCGCGCGGCGCGCCCACCACCCAGCCGAGCGTTTCCATGATCAGGTTGACGGCGAGAAAGGCGAGTGCCGCCGCCAGCCCCACTTTCCACGGCCAATGCCGCGCCAGGGGCCGCTTCTCGAGCCCGAGGCCAAGGCCCCAGGCGCTGACCCCGGCAATCGCGAAGGCGGCTGGCACAAAGAGCACGGTGAAGAGCCGCTGAATGGGAAGCCAGGCGCCCAACGCATTTAGGGCAATGGGCTCCAGGATCTGCAGGGCTATGCCCAGGCCGATGGTGATGGGCGCAAAGCCCAGGCCGCCCGCCAGTGCCATCCGCCGCCACTGGTTGGTTTGGGCGAGGCGGCCCATCAGCACGCCCCACAAGGCACTGCCAATGAACATCCCCGCCAGCGCCGGAACAGCCGCCACGGCCATGGCGGCGGGACTCGGGTTGGTTAAGCTGTGGCCCGGCAGCCAGTTGAAGACGAGGTTGCCGGCTGCGATACCCAGTAACAGGCCGCCGACCAGAGACGCGGCGGTAGACACTGCGCCAACCATGCCGGAACGAACCAGGGATGCGGTCATTAGATACCTCTGTGAAACCGGAGCGGGGTGAGCGTCATCAATCGCCATAGGTCACTCGGAGCCCTGCCGACCTTACGCCCCCGGCAGTGAACCGGGGCCGCGGTTCCCGCTCATGACACGACCAGGCGAAACCAGACCTCGCCCAGGTTGATGGGCAGCGGTTGCCAGGCCTCCCCGCCATTGATCGAATGCCAGACTGCGCCGTGGCCGCTGGCCAGATACAGACCGCCCGGCTCAGCCGGGTCGGCCGCCAACAGCGGCAGGCGGTCAAATGAAGCCGGCAGGCCGCCGCTCAGCGTCTCCCAGGCGCCGCCCCCGACCGAGCGCACCAGCCGGGCCTGCGAGTCCGCGCTGTGGGCTTTGAGGACGGGCGCCACCACCGCATACCAGCGATCTGGCCGCTCCACATCCGCGGCCACGTTGATGCAGTAGCGCCGATCCAGGCCCGGCCGGGGCTGCGTCCAGGTCAGGCCCGCATCTTGGCTCACGGCCGGCCCGCCCCCGGGCGCCTGGTACGCCCATGAGCCCCGGCGGGGAGGGCAGAAGAGTTGGGGGCAATGCCGGCCCGCTCCCCTC
>JAGOBN010000723.1 GCA_017999235.1 Anaerolineales bacterium
GTTCGGGGCTGGAATGGTCCGCGCCGGCGCCGGCCCGCGCTGGTCCGGCTGGCTGATCGTCGGCGGTGTGGCGTTGGCCTTGCCCATCGAGTTCGGGGTACAGGCGTATGCCTTTGGGGTCTTCTGGGTCGTTGGGGCGGCCTTGGCCGGCGCGGGGGTGCTGAGGCTGGGCTGGTCTATTTTCTCCCGGCCGCGCGCCTGATGCCACGCCCGCCGCGACAGTGCTTTCGGCCGAAGGCCGGTCCCTCTTTGGGCCGATGCCGGGGGCGCGGTTACCGATTACCCTGACCGGCATCTTTAGGATGTGAACGGCGCGCCCCCGGCGCTCACCGCCCAGATTACCGCCCTGGACCGGGCGCGTCACAGACGCCGCTGGCCGGCGCTGTGGTCTGGCCGCGCCTCGCTTACTCGAAGACCGTGAGCAGCGGTCCGGTCAACGCCCCGCACCGCCCAGCGGCGCTGGCGTATATAGCCAAGCGAGAAAGGCGCATACCATGTCAGCCGCTCGGACTAGCGACCCCGCCCTCGTCAACACCCCGGGCTCAATAAAAACCCGCTACGCCGTCCAGGTGCTGCGCTGGTGGCCGGTGGTGCTTTTCCTGCCGGCCCGGCTGGTGTTCGCGTTTCTGGCCCAGGCGCTGGCGGCGGGCCTGTTTGCCCTCCAAGGCGCGGCCAACCCTTGGTCAGCCGCCGCCGCGTGGTGGCCTGTGTACAGCACCCTGACCGATGGGTTTTGTCTGCTCACGTTAATCTGGCTGGTCCGGCGCGAGGCGCTGACGCTGGGTGATTTGGTCGGCGCTAAAGGCCTGGCCATCCTCCGGCAGAGTCTGTGGACCCCCGCTTACTTGCTGGCGGTTGCGCCGACGGCGGTGCTGGCCAGCCTGATTACCCAGGCCTTTTACGGGGCCAGCCTGCCCCCCATGCTCGCGGTCGTGGATCTTCCCCCGCTCGGCGGGTTGTACAGCTTGATTGTCTGGCCCATTATCTGGGTCATCACGGAAGAACTGGTCTACCTCGGGTATCTGCTCCCGCGCCTGGAAGTGTTGTTCGGCAAAACGTGGCCGGCCATCCTGGTGGTCGTCCTGTTCTGGGGACTTCAGCATCTGGCGATGCCGTTCCTCTTTGATGGAAAGTATTTGGTCTCGCGGGTCCTGGCCGCGCTGGCGGCGGTGAGCAGTTTCCCGGTGGTGTTTGTGCTGTGGCGCCGCCGGCTCGTCCCGCTGATCGGCGTTCACTACCTCGCCGATCTCGCGACGGCGGTTTTGATTGGCCTCTGACCGCGCCGGAATAGCACTTCGATCCGGCTTATAATCCGGTCTCTGAAATCGGTCACTGGAGCGCGGCGTGGCAACGTTACATCTCATGGTCGGCCTGCCCTGTTCGGGGAAGACCACCCTGGCGCGGCGGCTGGAAATTGAGCGGGCGGCGCTGCGCCTGACCCCGGATGAGTGGCAAGTCCGGCTTTTTGGCCAGGATGTCGCTGATCCGGAACATGACGTGCGGCATGCGGTCATCGAGTCCCTGCTGTGGGAGCTCGCCGCCCGGGCGCTGGCGTTGGGGACGAGCGTGATCCTGGATTTCGGCTTCTGGTCCCGGGCGGAGCGCGAGGACTTTCGCGCGCGGGCCAGCCAGCTGGGCGCCGGCAGCGAGGTGCATTTTTTGGAGGTGGCGGAGGCGGAGTTGCTGCGCCGGCTGGCGGCGCGCAACGCCGCTCGGCCGCCGCAGGTTTTTCACATCCCGGTGGCGCTGTTTACAGCCTGGCTGGAGCTGTTTCAGGCCCCGACGGCCGATGAACTGGAGCCCCGGGCGTAACGGGCCAGCAGCATAGCTCAAGGAGCTTCCGATGCGTGTTCAAACCGCCAAATCACGGCAGCCGGACGGGTGGCCGGCCGGCGTGGCCTCTCCGGCGCGGCGGGCGTTAGCGGCGGCCGGCCTGACACGCCTGGAGCAGGTGGCCCGCCTCAGCGCGACCGAACTGCTCAAACTGCATGGGCTGGGGCCGAAGGCGGTGCGGGCGCTCAGGGCCGCCCTGGCCGAGCGCGGCCTGGCCTTGGCCGGCGAGGCGGAGACACGCCGCGTCAGCGAAGACGCTAATCGTCAGATCGCGCGGCGGGCGCCCGCCCCCGCCGGGAAACGCCGATGAGCCGATTTGGCGCGGACCCGCTAAGCTTCTTCGATTCGATCTACCAGGCGGTTCCGCCCTGGGATATTGGCCGGCCCCAGCCCGCCATGGCGGCGCTGCTGGCCGAGCATCCGCCGGCCGGCCCGGTCTTGGACCTGGGGTGCGGCTCGGGTGATCTCACTCTGCACCTGGCCCAGCTCGGTTATCAAGCCGTCGGGATTGACTTTGTGGAGGCCGCCATTGCCGCCGCTCAGGCGAAGCTCGCCGCCCTGCCTCCGGAAGCCGCCCGCCGGGCCAGCTTCCGGGTGGCCGATGCGCTGCGGCCCTCGCTTCTGTCTCAGCCGTTCGGCGCGGTGGTGGACTCGGGCTTCTTTCACCTATTTGACGCCGCGCAATGCGACCGCTTAGTGGACGAGCTCGCGCGCGTGCTGCCGCCGGGCGGCCGGTATTATCTGCACGCATTTGCCATTGAGTTCGCGGTGCCCAACGTGCCGCGCGGCATTACAGCCCAGGAGCTCCAGGCGCGTTTCAGCGTGGAGCACGGCTGGCGCCTCCAAGCTGTTCACCCCGCGGAGTTTCTCAGCCGCGTGGCGCCTCCGGTGCCGGCGATCTGCGCCTGCCTCGAACGCGTGGCCGCCCGCTGAGCGCCGCGTTTTCAGGAACAAAGGACCATCACCGGGCGTCTTGAAGGCGCTTATGCGTGTTCATGGCTGG
>JAGOBN010000071.1 GCA_017999235.1 Anaerolineales bacterium
GCATGATGCGGCGCTTGGCGCAAGAGGGCTATTTGCGGCGGCAGCCGTACAAAGGGGTGCTGCTGACCGCGGCCGGCGAGCGCGAGGCCCTCAAAGCCATCCGCCGGCACCGGCTGCTCGAGGCGTTTCTGGTCACCGTGATGAAGTTCGGGTGGGAAGAGGTCCACGCGCACGCGCACGCGCTCGAAGGCGTGATTGATGACGACTTCGAAAACCGCATGGATGAAATCGCCGGGTTCCCCGCCCGCTGCCCGCACGGCGATCCCATCCCCACCCGCGAGGGGATCATCGCCCCGGTGAATGATCATCCGCTCTTGGACTGCCGCGTCGGCGCGACCGTCACCGTGCGCCGCGTTAAAACCGAAGACGCCGCCAAACTGCGCTACCTGCGGGAGATCGGCCTGGTCCCCGATACGGCCGTCACGCTGGTGAATCGCGCGCCATTCAACGGCCCGCTGCGCCTGCAGGTGCGCGGGCGCGAGCAAGTCATCGGCACCGAATTGGCGCAGGCGGTGCGCGTGGCCTGACCCGGCCAGGTGGGGAGATCAACATGAACCGTCGCACTTCTGGAAACCGCCGGCCCGCTTCCCCACCGGCCTCGCCCTGGCCTATGGTGCTGGTCTTGGCCGGGGTGGTCCTGCTCGGGCTGGCGGTCTATGCTTTGCTCGGGGGCGGCGCGGGCGGCTCAGCCGCCGGGGTGGAAGTGTCCGGCGCGCCGCGCCTGCGGGTTGATCAGGCCGTCATCGATCTGGGGGAGGTCAAGCTCGGGCAGACTGTGGAGGCGGCCTTTCGCCTGACCAATATCGGCGACCAGCCGCTGCGCTTCGCCGAGCCGCCGTATATCGAAGTGCTTGAGGGCTGTTGACCGCCGGAGCCGGCCATCGGTTCGATGGTCCTCCAGCCCGGCCAAAGCACGACCCTGTCGATGTCCTTCATGATGCACGGCGATATGGGGGGCCGGCACAATTTCCTGGTCCACCTGGCCAACAATGACCCGGCCGGTTCGCCGCAGACGGTGAGCGTGCTCTCCAACTGGGTGCCGTAGCCGCCGGCCCTTAAGCCGCGGGCTCCCCGCCCGGCGCGCCCTGGCCGGTGATCAGACGCCGGCACAGCCGCAGCCCGTCCATGGCGTCCGTGGCCCAATAGTCGGCGCCCACATAGCGGAAAACATGGTCGTCCATCAGCCCCCCGCCGATGACGATGGGGATCCGCAGCCCGCGCTGGCTGAACTCAGTCTTGAGCACGGCCACCGTGGCGCGCATGGACTCATGCGCGGAGCTGATCAGACCGGATAGGCAGATCACATCCGGCTGGAACGCCAGCGTCTCCCGCAGGAATTCGGCGGCCGGCACATCCACCCCCAGATCCTGCACCCGCAGTCCGTGGCTGGTGAGCAGCAGGCCGAGCATGTTCTTGCCGATGTCGTGGATGTCGCCCTGCACCGTCCCCAGCAAGATGCGGCCGGCGGCCGGGTCAACGGGCTGCTGCACTAGCACCGGCTGCAGCAGTTCCAGCACCTCGCGAAAAATCTCCCCGGCCATAATCAGCCCCGCCAGAAAATACTGGCGCTGCTCGTAGCGCTCCCCCACCAGACGCAGCCCGGTCTGGCAGGCGGCCAGGATGTCGAGGGGATCATCGCCGGCCGCCAGGCGCGCCGGCACCAGCGCCAGCGCCGTGGCTTCATCGAGATCGGCGATGGCGGCGCTCAGTTCCGCTAAGGCAGGCAAGGCGCTCATCGGTCGGGCTCCCAGGCCGGGTTCAGCCGGCGATCCGGACGCCGATGCTGCTGGTGAAGCGCAAGCGGTCGCCCCGGCAGATAAACCAGCCCCAGCTGATCGGCCGGTCATCAAAATCAAAGAACAGATGCTCAATGCGGAAAGCGGCGGCCGGCGGCGTGGTCTGCAGCAGGCCGGCCTCCTCGTCCGTCAACAGCGTGGTCTCCACGCTCAAGTCGCCGTGCTTTAATAGGGTCGTGCTGGCGCCGCCGAACAGGCCCTGCAAGGAGGTGACCGCCATCTCCGCCTCGACGATCGGGCGCGCCGGATCATAGATCAAGTACTCGGCATGGTAGAAAGCGGGCGTCTGGTCGGTGAGGATCAAGCGCCGCAGATGGACGACGCGCTGGCCCACGGCGACAGGCAGATGCCGCGCCACGCGCTCGTCGGCGGCCACGATGCGGGCCTCCAGCAGCTTAACGGCCGGGCGCTGGCCGTCGCCAAAGAATTCCTGCAGGCGCTGCAAGTGAAAGCTGGCGGCCGTCAACTCCACCGGCCGGATGAAGGTGCCGCGCCCCTGCTCCGCAACGACCACGCCCTGATCCACCAGGATGTTGATGGCCCGGCGCACGGTCATGGGGCTGACCTGGTAGCGCCGGCACAATTGCGCCTCGGACGGCAGTTGGTCACCGGCCCGCAAAACCCCGTTCGCCACCTGCCGGCGCAGAATATTAACTAATTGAGCATAGACCGGCTCAAACGCATTCCGGTTAATGCCCTCGCCAAGATCGTCAGGCAGTGGGCCTTTAGAAGTGTCCATAACTTAAAGTATCCGTATCCAGTAAATCATTACCAGATCTGTCATAACAGGATAAGTGACATTAATCACTTCAACTTCCCTATATAACTATATAAGCTCTCGGCAGAAAAGTATAACCTAAAAGTTCCATAATCCCGTGTTATGCGATTGAATTTGGCGCAATAGCTTCGTATAGTCTAGAGAGCCAATTTCGGCCGTTCATCTCTCTCCGTTGGTCTCCGGGAGCCCATGAACTCAATCCCCCCCGCCCGAACCAAGGTCATCGCCTGCGCCACCGTCATTGAAGAGATGCAATCCCTGATGCCGGCGGACATGCAGCGCCAGGTCCTGGAGTTTGGCCTGCACCTGCGCCCCGGCGAACTGACCAAGGCCCTGCAAACCGCCATCGATCAATCCGCCGACGCGGACCTGATCCTGCTGGGCTATGGCCAGTGCTCGCGGGCTGTCATTGGCCTGCGCTCCGACCGCGCCACCCTGGTGGTGCCGCGGGTGGATGACTGCATTGCCATCTTCCTCGGCTCCCGCACGGCCTACCAGCAGCAAGCCCGCCACGAACCCGGCACCTACTATCTCACCAAAGGCTGGATCGAAGTCGGCGACAGCCCGTTTGAGGAGTACAAACGCATGATCGCGCGCTACGGCGAGCCCAAGGCCATGCGGATGATCAAGCTCATGCTCAAGAACTACACCCGCCTGGCCTTTATTAACACCGGCGCGTATGAGCTGGAGCATTACCGGGAGTATGCGCGCCAAACGGCCGCGCACTTTGGCCTGCGCTTTGAGGAGATCGAGGGCGCGCCGTCCCTGGTTCAGAAGCTGCTGTTTGGACCCTGGGATGATGAAATCGTGGTTTGCCCGCCCGGGCAGACCATCACCTACGAGCAGTTTGCGCCCGCGCCAGCCCCGGGAGCGTGACGCATGCCGGCCGAAACCTGCCGCATTGACTTCGAACCCATCGGCAAGCGCGTGGACGTGCCGGCCGGCGCGACCCTGCTGGACGCCGCCCGCCAGGCCGGCATTGGGCTGGCCTCGGTCTGCGGCGGTGAAGGCACGTGCGGGCGCTGCCGCGTGGCGGTGATGAACGGCGAGGTCTCGCCGCCCGTGGATGCGGACCGCCGCTTCCTCTCGCAGTTGGAATTGAACGCCGGCCAACGGCTGGCCTGCCGCGCGCAGGTCCACAGCCACGTCAAAGTCAACGTCCCCAAAGCCTCGCTTGTCACCGACCAGCGCCTGCAGGTGGGCGGCCTGGCCCGGCAGCTGGCGGTGGAGGCGGCCGTGCGCGCCTGCGAGATCGAGGTCCCGGCCCCCACCCTGCGCGATCTGCGCTCCGATCTGGACCGCGTGGCCGACGCCCTGGATACCGCCTACGGCCTGCGCCACGCCAGCGCGGAGCCGGCCGTCGTGCGGCAGCTTTCAACCCTGGCGCGTCAGACCGAGTGGCGCCTGACCGCGTATGCCCACGCCGCCCGCGGGCGCGAGCACGAGCTGGTCGGTTTCGCGGCGCCGGGCCGGCCGGCGCTGGGCCTGGCCGTGGACCTGGGCACCACCAAGATCGCGGGGTATCTGGTGGATTTGGAGAGCGGGGCCGAACTGGCCGCCGCCGGCGTGATGAACCCGCAGATCGGCTACGGCGAGGACGTGATCAGCCGGCTGACCTACGCCAGCCGCACCCCGGCCGGCGCCCGGGAACTGGCGCAGGTGGTCCAGGAGGCGCTGAACCAATTGGCCGGCGCGCTGGCCGAACAGGCCGGCGTGGCGCGCGAGCAGATCGGCGAGGCCTGCATTGTGGGCAATACGGCCATGCACCACCTGCTGCTGGAGCTGCCCACGCGTCAGCTCTCGCGGGCGCCGTTTGTGGCCGCGGCCAGCGCCGCCGTGGATGTGAAGGCGCACTCCCTGGGCCTGGACCTGGCGCCAGGGGCCTATGTGCATGTACCGCCGTGCATCGGCGGCTTTGTGGGCGCCGACCATGTGGCCATGATCCTGGCCTGTGACCTGGACCGGGCGGACCGGGTGGCCATCGGCGTGGATATCGGCACCAACACCGAGATCGCCCTGTGCAAGCCGGGGGTGGATTTCCTGACCTCGGCCTCCTGCGCGTCTGGGCCGGCCTTTGAAGGCGCGCATATCCGGGATGGGATGCGGGCCGCCACCGGCGCCATCGAAGCCGTGCACATCACGCCGGACGGCGTGCGGCTCAAGACCATCGGCGACGCGCCGGCGGTGGGCTTGTGCGGGTCCGGCATTGTGGATGCCCTGGCGGAACTGCGCCGGACCGGGCTGCTGAACGAACGCGGCCGGCTGCAAGCGGCCGCGCCCGGGGTGCGCGCCGGCGCCCACGGCCCGGAATTTGTGCTGGCGCCGGCGGCGCAGAGCGGCACTGAACGCGAGATCGTCCTTACCCAGGGCGACGTCAACGAAATCCAATTGGCCAAGGGCGCCATTCAGACCGGCATCGGCATCCTGTTGGACTCCACCGGGACCGCGCCCGCGGCCGTGGACGAAGTCATCATCGCCGGCGCTTTTGGCTCGTTTCTCAATCTGGAGAGCGCGCTGGCGATTGGGCTGCTGCCGCGCCTGCCGCGGGCGCGTTACACCCAGGTGGGCAACGCCGCCGGCGTGGGCGCGCGCGCTATTCTGCTCTCGCTCAAAGAGCGCGGGCGCGCCCAGCGCATCGCCCGCCGGACCGGCTACATCGAGCTCACCACTTCCCCCGGCTTTCAACGGCGCTTCGCTCTCTCAATGCTGTTCCCGGCGCCGGCCCCGGTGTCTGGGACCGGGCGGGAAGCGGCCTCGGAAAGGACTCTGGCATGAAGATTATTGGCGAGAAGATCAACGGCACCCGCAAAGCAGTGGGCAAGGCCATCGCCGAGCGCGATACGGCTTTCATCCAAAACCTAGCCCAGAAACAAGTGGAGGCCGGCGCGCACTGGCTGGACGTCAACGCCGGCACGCATCCGGACCGCGAGGCCGATGACCTGGTCTGGCTGATCAATCTGGTGCAGGGCGTCACCGAGGCGCCGCTCTGCCTGGACAGCGCCAACCCGGCCGCGCTGCGGGCCGGCCTGGCGGCCGTCAAACAGACGCCCATGATCAACTCGATCAGCGGCGAACCGGCCCGGCTCAGCGGCATCCTGCCGATCGTGGCCGAACACGGCTGCGAGGTGATCGCCCTGTGCATGGACGACAAGGGCATCCCGGCCACGGCCGAGGCGCGCCTGGACGTCATGCGCCAAGTGCTGGCCAAGACGCGGGCGGCCGGCGTGCCGGATGACAAGGTCTATATCGACCCGCTGGCGCTGACCATCGCCACCAACATCCAGGCCGGCCCGCTCATCTTCGCCACCATGCGCGCCCTGCGGGCCGAATTCCCGGCCGCGCATATCTCCTGCGGGCTGAGCAACGTCTCGTTCGGCCTGCCGGCGCGCGGCCTGATCAACCGCACGTTCCTGACCCTGGCCCTGGATGCCGGCATGGATACGGCCATCATCGACCCGAACGACCGTGACCTGCAGGCCGCGATCCTGGCGGCCGAACTAGTCCTGGGCCGGGACAAGCACTGCCTGAAGTACACGCGCGCCTATCGCGCCGGCCGGCTCGAACAACCCAAAACCACTTCCCCCGAACCCAAGGCGGCCTAGCGCCGCCCGCCCGGGCCTACCCCACACCCCAAAGGAGTCGCGTATGTCAGCTGAACTTGTGAATGCCATCGCCGAGATGCAGGAGGAAGAGGCGCTCGCCTTGACCCAAAAGCTGCTGGACAGCGGCGCCAGCCCGGTCTCGATCCTGGATGACTGCCGGGCCGCCATGGAGATTGTGGGCCAGCGCTTCGAGAAAAACGAATACTTCATCCCCGAACTGATCCTGGCCGGCGAAATGATGAAGGCCATCGCCGCCGTGGTGAAACCGCGCCTTACGCAAAGCGCGGGCGGCCAGACCGGCAGCAAGGTCCTGCTCGGCACCGTGCAGGGCGACATCCACGACATCGGCAAGGACATCGTCAGCTTCATGCTGGACGTCAACGGCTTCCAGGTGAAAGACCTGGGCGTGGATGTGCCGGTGGCGACCTTTGTGGCCGAGATCAAGGCTTACCAGCCGGCGGTGGTCGCCCTCTCGGGCTTCCTGACGCTGGCGTACACTTCGATGAAGGAGACGGTGGAGGCCATCACGGCGGCCGGCCTGCGCCAGCAGGTCAAGATCATGATCGGCGGCGGAACGATGGATCAGCAGATCTGCGCCTACGCCGGGGCGGACGCCTTCGGCAAAGACGCCATGGCCGCGGTGGCGCTGGCCAAAGAGTGGACGGGAGCGAAATAACATGGCTACGCCGATTTCTGACGCCGGCAAGACCCCGCAGCAATTGTTCGCCGAGCGCGCCCAGCGCCTGCAAGACGCCCTGCAGCTTAAGCAGCCGGACCGCATCCCGATCCAGCTCGGCTTTGGCTACATGCTGGCCGAGATGGGCGGCATCACCCGCCAGGAGCAGCACGAGAACGGCGCCAAGGAGCAGGAGCTGCTGGAGAAGGCGGCCCTGGAATTCCAGCCGGACGCCGCGATGGGCGTGTACAACAATCCCGGGCCGAGCACGGCCGTGGGCGACCGCATGACCCGCTTCCCCGGCCACGGCCTGCCGGCCAACGGCTCCTTCCAATTCGTGGAAGGCGAGTACATGAAGCCCGAGGACTATGACGCCTTCATCGAGGACCCGTCCGACTGGGCGATCCGCAAGTATTGGCCGCGCGTCTTCAGCAAGCTGGAAGGTCTGGCGCTGCTGCCGCCGCTGGGCATGGCCGCTTTCGGCCACTACCATCTGCCCAATCTGGGCGTGATCAAAGCGCCGCCGGTCGCAGCCGCCCTGCGGGCGCTGGCCGACGCCGTGGATGCGGCGGAGGCGATGGGGGCGCGCAACATCGGCTCCATGCAGCGCATGATCGCCCTGGGCTTCGCGCCGGCCACCTTCGTCGGCTCGCTGATCGAGACGCCCTTCGACTTCATGTCCGACACCCTGCGCGGCATGCGCGGCATCATGCTCGATATCCACCGCCGGCCGGCGAAACTGCTGGCCGCCATGGAGAAGGTGCTCAAATTCCAGCTCGAGTTCGCCATCAGCTGGAGCCGCGCCACGGGCATCAACGTCTGTTTCATCCCCCTGCACCGCGGCTCGGACGGCTTCATGTCCCTGCCGCAGTTCGAGAAGTTCTACTGGCCGACCCTCAAGGCCATGCAGCTGAGCCTGGTGGAAGCCGGCATCCAGCCGTTTGTGTTCTACGAAGGCGTCTGGGACCAGCGCCTGAAATACCTGACCGAGCTGCCCCGGGGCAAGACGGCGGGCCTGTTCCAGTCCAGCGACATCTTCAAGGTCAAGGAAGTCGTCGGCGACACGATGTGCATCATGGGCGGCATGCGGAATTCGCTGCTGCAGGCCGGCACGGCCGAAGAAGTGCGCGCCCTGACCATCCGGCTGTGCCGGGAGGTGGGCCGGGGCGGCGGCTTCATCATGAGCACCGGCATCGGTGAGATGGAAGGCTGCCGGCCGGACCTGGTCAAGGTCTGGGTTGACACGACCAAAGAGTACGGCGTCTATTAATCCGGGGCGCTCCCCGATCTAGCGCAGCGGCCCAGCCCGCGGAACGCCGGGCGGACTGGGCCGCTGTTTAGCGTGCAGGGCCGGGGCTTTCCGCCGGCCCACCGAGTCTGTGAGAACAAGCATGCCCAATCGACAACGCGCCTGGGTGGTACTGCTGGCCGTCTATCTGGCCGGCATCGCGGTGGCCTTGAATCAAATGAAAGTGCCGCCGGTGATGCAGGTCTTGCTCCTGGATCTCAACATCGATATGGCCACTGGGGGCTGGCTGATGTCATCCTTTGCGGTGGCGGGCGTGGTCCTGGGCCTGCCGGCGGCGCTGCTGCTGAACCGCGTCGGCCCCCGGCCGGCCGGCCTGCTGGCGCTGGGCGCCACGGTCGCCGGGTCCATCCTCGGCGCTCTGTCCACCAACGCGGCCGGCCTCCTGCTGGGCCGCGCGGTGGAGGGGCTGGGTCTGGGGTTGATCGGCGTCGTGGCGCCGGCCGTCATCAGCCAGTGGTTCCCGCCGGCGGAACGCGGTCTGCCGATGGGCATCTGGGCCTCCTGGGTGCCGGTGGGCAGCTTCCTGATTTTCAATGTGGCCGACGGCGTGTCCGGAGCTTATGGCTGGCGGGGGCTGTGGTGGCTCGGCACCGCGGTGGCGGCCGGGGCGCTGGTCATCTACGCCGCCCTGGTCAGTGTCCCCCCGGCGGCGCCCGCCGCGCCGGCGCCGGCCGGCGCCCCGGACCTGCGCCTGGGCCGCTGGGTGTGGCACCCGGCGAGCTGGATCCTGGCGCTGATCTTCGCGACGTTTACGTTTGCCTTCACCGGCTACGGCACCTGGTCGCCGTCCTATCTCAATACGGTGCTGGGCTTGGAGATGCCGGCCGCCAACTTCAACGCCAGCTTGTCGAGTCTGGTGGTGATCCCGGCCACGATCGTGGCCGGCTGGGTGCTGGACCGGGTGCCGAACCGCAAATTGATCCTGGCGCTGGCTATTGGCGCTTCCGCCGGGCTGCTGCTGTGGTGCTTCCGGCTGGAGAACCCGGCCTGGGTGGCGCCGTATTTCATCCTGCTGGGGGCCGTGGGCGGCTTTATTCCGACGACGGCCTTCACCCTGGCGCCCGAGACGATGCCGCGGCCGGAGTTGGCGGGCCTGGCGCTGGGCATCCTCAGCGTGGGGCAGAACCTGGGTGCGGTTTTGGGCGCGCCCGTCATCGCCGCGCTGATCGCCGGCGGGCAATGGGAGGCCGGCACCTGGCCGGTGGTCGGCGCGCTCGCCCTCGGCCTGGGCGCGATCTGGCTGCTCCGTCTGCCGGCCGGGCCGGGCCGAGCGCCGGACAGCGCCAACGCTCCGGCCTAGCGCAGCGGGCGCGCGGCCGCCTTAATCCAAAACCCGGCCAAAAATCACGGGATCCAGTTCGCGCTGCGGCGCGGCGGCCGGCTCCGGGGGGGCCGGCCGTTCGGGGTCGTCGTTCTCGGCCCGAGCAGGGGGTATCTCCACCGGGGGATACCACCCCAGGCCGTCGGCGTCTTTGTCATGCAGCAGCGCCGGGGTGTTGATCCCCAGCCAGGCCAGCGTCAACCCGAGAAAGATGGCCAGGCCCAGCACTTGCAGCGGCATTTCCGCCTGGTCCGGCAGGCCCAAACGATGGACCCAGACCAGCGCCGCCATCAGCAACACGCCTAATCCGAATAACTGCCACCAAGCTGGCCGCTGAGTTGTCATGGGATAACCTCCTCGCAAGCGCCGGCCGTTCAATCGACGTGGTAGGGGATGTCGGTAATCACCACCCCCGGCTGGAACAACAGCGCCAGCCGCAGCCAAACCGCGGTTTGCGCGTGCAGCAGGCTGTGCCACCAGGTGCGCGACACAAACTGCGGCACCACAATCGTGATCCGCTGGTTGGGCGCGCACTGGGCCGCCAACCCCCGGATGTAATCCACCAACGGCTCCAGCATCAGCCGATAGGGCGATTCCAAGATCACCAGGCGCACGCCGTCGCCCCAGGTCTCCCATTTCTGGCGCAGCCGGCCCGCTTCGGCCGCCTCCAGGGAGATGTGGACCACCGTCACATCCGAGGAGAGCGAGCGCGCGTAGTTCAAGGCCGCCAGCGTTCCGCGATGCACGCCCGCGATCGGCACCACCACCCGGTGCCGGACCACGCGGGCCGGCGCGCCGAAATTCTCCAGCGACAGCCGTTTGGCCAGATGTTTGTAGTGGTGATGGATGGCAAAAAAACCGGTCACCAGCAGCGGCACGATGACGATGATGATCCAGGCGCCGTCGCGGAATTTGGTGACCGCGAACACCACCATCACCACCGCC
>JAGOBN010000072.1 GCA_017999235.1 Anaerolineales bacterium
CGCGCTGCTGGATCAGGGCCTGGATCTGCACCTGCCACTGATCCTGGGCCGTGAAGCCCGGCTGGGCCAGCAGCGCCAGCACGCCCTGCGGCGAGCCGCCGGTTCGCAGCAGTTCGGCATACCGGCCATGGTCGGGCAGGCCGTCTTCGCAGGCGGCGGCCATGATGATCGTCCCGCCGGCCCGCACGATGCGGCTGGCCGCGCTGAGGCCTTTCACGGTCTGGTACAGGTTCTGGTCCAGGGGATAGCCGCTGTTGGTGGTGATGACGATGTCGTAGGGCGCCGCCACCGGCACCATGGCCTGGGCGCGCACAAAGGCGCAGCCGGCGGCATGGGCGGCCAGCAGGTCGCCGGCAAAGACCCCGGTGATCTCGCGCTGGGCGTTGAGCGTGACGTTGAGCAGGAAATCGGGCCGGGCCGCCAGCGCCGCCGCGCGCATTTCCTCCCAAATCGGATTGCCCTCGAGGACGCCCCAGGTGGCCTGTGGGTGCGCGATCATGGCCTGACCGTGGTTGGTGAGCACACTTTCGGCGCCGGCCAGGGCCGGCAGGACGCCCTTGGGTCCGCCGCTGAAGCCGGCGAAGAAATGCGGCTCGATGAAGCCGGTCAGGATGCGGACGTCCGCCTCCATGAAGTGGCGGTTGACGCGCACAGGGTGCCCGAACGGGGTGGCCCCCAGCGCCACCAGGTCCGCGTCGGCGTAAGCATCGTGCTGGAGGCAGCGGTAGTTCTCGACCACGGCGAGGCCGAGCATGGTCCGCAGTTCAGCCGGGGTCTGCGGGCGATGGGTGCCCAGCGCGTTGAGCAGGGTGATGTCGGCGCGGCGGACGCCGGCCGCTTCCAGTTCGGCCAGCAGGATTGGCAGGATCCGGTCATTGGGTGTGGCGCGCGTGATGTCGCTGTGGGCGATGACCACCCGGTCGCCGGGTTTGACCCGGGCGGCCAGCGGCGCGGATTGAATCGGCTGGCGCAGGGCCTGGCGCAAGGCGCCGGCCTCGTCTGGCAGGCCGGGCACCGCCGGGGCCGCAATCACGTCCACGGGCTCAGGAAGATCGATGGTCAGGCCAGAGCGGCCATAGGCGAGTTGAACTTGCATGGCAGGCGGTCTTTTGGCGGGAGTGGATTGAACGGGCCAGGCTGCCTCGTATTCTACACCGCCCGGCGCCGGCCGCGGCGATTTTGTATCTGGTTGCGCTTCCTCATCCCCGGCCTATAATGCGCGCAGACCGACTGCTCCACATCCACTGCCGGCTAACTCTCTCCCCACTCAGGAGTGCATGCATGAATAAGTATGGCTATCGTTTCTCATTCGGCCCGTGGAATATTCATGAGGGCGCCGACCCCTTCGGGCCGACGGTGCGGCCGGCGCGGGCTTTCGCCGACAAGCTGCAGGTATATCAGGAACTGGGCTTTGATGCCGTCCAGTTCCACGACGATGACGCCGTGCCGGATCTGGATCAGCTGGCTCCGGCGCAGATCCGCGAGCGGGCGCGGGCCGTGCGCCAGCAGCTCACGGACCTGGGTCTGAGCGCCGAGTTCGTGGCGCCCCGGTTGTGGGAGCATCCCCAGACCGTAGATGGCGCGTACACGGCCAACGACCCGCAGGCGCGGGCTTACGCCCTGGACCGCTCCAAACGCGCGGCCGATATTGCCGCCGAGCTAGGCACCGATCTGATGGTGCTGTGGCTGGCGCGCGAGGGCACCTACCTGCGCGAGGCCAAAGACGCTGTGCGCGCCACTCACTATTTGCTGGAGGCCGTCAATACCCTCCTGGACTACGCCCCGCAGCTGCGGATTGTCATCGAGCCTAAACCCAACGAGCCGATGGACATTGCCTATATCCCGACCATGGGCCATGCGCTCGCCCTGGGTCTGCAGTCTAAAGACCCGGCGCGGGTGGGGGCCCTGATGGAGTCCGCGCACGCGGTGTTGGCGGGCCTGGATCCGGCCGATGAGTGCGCGTTCGCCCTGGCGTTCGGCAAGCTGTGGAGCGTCCACCTGAATGACCAGAACGGGCTGAAGTATGACCAAGACCGTTCGTTTGGGTCCGTGGATCTGCGCCGGGCCTTCAACCAGGTGCGGGTGCTGGATGAGAACCGCTTCTGGGAGCAGGGCATGGTCGGGCTGGACGTTAAGGCCATCCGCACCCAGCCGGCCGGCCTGGCCACCAAGCACTTGCGCAACAGTCTGGCGATGTTCCTGCGGCTGGTGGAGGTCGCGCGGGCGCTCGACCGCCAGAAAGTGCAGGCGCTGGTGGCCGCCCGCGACTACGAGGAATTGGATTGGCTGATCCTCCGCACGTTGACGGGCCGCTGAGCCGCGCCCGGATCGGATGCCCGGATGCCTCGCCTAACGTCTGCCGCGCCGGGCCGCGCCGTGGTGGCCGGCCACATCTGCTTGGACATCATCCCCAGCCTGGAGCATCTGACGCGCGGGCAGTTTCAGGCCGCGTTTCATCCGGGTCATTTGATTGCTGCCGGGCCGGCCGTCTTCGCGACGGGCGGCCCGGTTTCCAACACCGGCTTGGCCCTGCACCGGCTCGGTATCCCCACGCAATTGATGGGCAAGGTCGGGGCCGATGTTTTCGGCCAGGCGGTGGGGGACCGGGTGCGCGCCGCCGGTGAACACTTGTCCGCCGGCATGGTGGTCGATCCCGCCGCCACCACCTCCTACACCGTCATCATCAACCCGCCCGAAGTCGACCGGATCTTCCTGCATCATCCGGGCGCCAATGACACCTTTTGTGCCGCGGACGTGGCGCTGGACCGGGTGGCGCGGGCCGACCTTTTTCACTTTGGCTATCCGCCCCTGATGCGCCGGATGTACCAGGACACGGGGGCGGAGTTGACCGAATTGTTTCGCCGGGTGAAAGCCACGGGCGTCACGACCTCGCTGGACATGGCGTTCCCAGACCCGGCCAGCCCGGCCGGCCAAGCGGACTGGCCCGCCATCCTACGGGCCGCTTTGCCGTATGTCGATGTGTTTATGCCGAGCATTGAAGAAATCCTGTTTCTGCTGCGCCGTGCGACGTTCACCCGGCTCCAGGCGGCCGGCGGCGCGCTTGTGGAGCAGATAACCCCCGAACTGCTCTCGGATCTCAGCCGTGAACTGCTGGCTCTGGGAGCCAAGGTCGTGGGGCTTAAATTGGGCGAGCGCGGCCTGTATCTGCGGACGGCGGACGCGGCGCGCCTGGTGGAGGCCGGCCGGGCCGTGGCCGATCCGGCGGCCTGGGCCGGCTATGAACTCTGGGCGCCGTGCTTCCAGGTGGCTGTCGCTGGCACGACCGGCTCCGGGGACGCCACCATCGCCGGTTTCTTGAGCGCGCTGCTGCGCGGTTATGCGCCGCCGGCCGCAGTGACCACTGCGGTGGCGGTCGGGGCGTGTAATGTCGAGGCCGCTGACGCATTGAGCGGTCTGCGCACCTGGGAGGCCACGCTGGCGCGGGTCACCGCGGGCTGGACGCAACACTCGCTGATCCTGGAGTCCCCCGGCTGGAGCTGGGCGCCTGAGCTTGGCCTGTGGGCGTGTTCGACCACGGGGGGCTCGGTCTGAATGGGGGGTAAAAGGGGCCTGCAAATGGGCTGTTTGATCCACTCCAAAAATCACGACAAAGCCCACAAAACTGACATAACACAAAATCTCATTGAAATTGCATGAGTATTAAGAGTTGACACCCTCGAAAACGGTGCTACCATCCCTTTAGTTTGTTTCTAAGACCAACTAAATTAGCCGGTTTATTCCCTGTTTGGGTTATACCAACGTGGCTGATTTCCGAACCGCCGATTACTCGCTTATGCGCGAAATGAATGTCGCGCTGATCTTGGAGTGTCTGCGGCGGGATGCGCCTTTGTCGCGTGCTCAGTTAGCGGTGATGACCGGGCTGAACAAGACCACGGTTTCCAGTTTGGTGCGGGAATTGATTGCCGCCCGCTACGTGCGCGAGATGGGATTGAATCCGGCGGACAAAGGCCGGCCGGCCATCCCACTTGAACTTGATCCCGCGGCCGGCTACATCCTGGCCGCCGAGATCGGCGTGGATTTTGTCTCCGTTATCTTGACCAATTTTGCCGCTGACGTCCTTTGGCGTCAGCGGGTGAGCACCGTGGGGCTCAGCGGCCAGGCTGTTATTTTGGAGCGGGTGGTGGCCGCGATCCGGGCGGCCAGTGACCGGGCGGCGGCCCTGGATAGCCAACTGCGTATCCTGGGCCTGGGGGTCGGGATCCCGGGTCTGGTGGATGTGGTCAGCGGCCGCTTGCTCTTTGCGCCCAATCTTGGCTGGGCGGATGTGCCGGTGCGTCAGATCCTGGAAGCCGAGTTTGACTTCCCGGTCTGGGTGGACAATGAAGCCAACATGGCCGCGCTCGGGGAAAGTTACTTCGGCGCGGCGCGCGGCGCTGATTTTGTTCTCTATGTGAGCGCGGGCGTGGGCCTGGGGGGCGGGGTGGTGCTCAATCGCCGGATATTGGCGGGCGCGGCCGGCCTGGCTGGTGAAGTGGGACATATGACGATGGATCCGGCCGGCCCGCGCTGTAATTGCGGCAACACCGGCTGTTGGGAAACCTACGTGAGCCAATGGGCGGTCTTCCAGCGGGTCCGGCAGGCGGTGGCGAGCGGCCAGCATTCGGCGCTGGAAGCCACCACGGGCGGGGCGCTCAACCTGTTGACCGTGCCGCTGGTTGTGGAAGCCGCCCAGCGTGGCGATGCGGTGGCGCGGAAGGCGCTGGAAGAGACCGGCCGTTACTTGGGGATCGGTCTAGCTAATCTGATCAATGCGCTTAATCCGCAGCGGGTGGTGCTGGGCGGGATTATGAGTCTGGCGCATGAGTTTCTGTGGCCGAGTCTGGAGCAGGTGGTGCGGGAACGCGCCCTGCGCTGGGCGCGGGAGGCTGCTGAGATCGTCCTGGCCGCGTACGGCGAGGACGCCTGTGTCATGGGTGGGATTGCCACGGTTTATCACCATGCGCTGTCCCAGCCCCGGCAGCCCGCCGGCCGGCTGGTGCGGGCTCTGGCAGCAGCGGTCTGACCGGGGTCGTTCAAGCCAAGAAGTCGTTGACTCGCCGCGGACAAATCCGTATTATTTGGCGGACCACGTGTATACAGGCTGTATATCTGACAAATACAAACGGAATAATGCTTCAGGCTTGACTATGGATGACCTGGAACGGTATCTCGCCCGCCAGAAGACCAACGGCCGCAAAGCGACCGGGGCCGCGGGCCGCCGGCTGCGGGACGTTGCCTATGCGCGGCTTAAAGATGCCATGCGGCACGCCCAGCTGACGCCCGGTCAACCGTTGTCGGAAACGGCGCTCTCGCGCATGCTGGGCATCAGCCGGACCCCAGTGCGCGAGGCGCTGCAGCAGCTGGCGCAGGAAGGCCTGGTGCAGGTGATTCCGGGCCGGGCGGTGACGGTGGCGGCCCCATCGCTGCAGGGCGTGATGAACGTGATCCATGTGCGCTCGCTGTTGGAGCCGGAAGTAGCCCGGCTGGTGGCTGAGGCGCCGGCGCCGGAAATGACGGAAACCCTGCGCGGGCTGCTCGTCCGGATGCATGCGGCCGCGCGCCAGAACGACCGCGCGGCCTGGTCCAAGGCCGATACCGAGTGGCATGAAGCGCTGGGGGCGGCTTGTCCAAATACTTTGCTGGCTGAGCTGGTGCTGCAGATGCGGAACCGCACGCATGGGGTGGCCGTGGACACGCACCTGCCCTCGCAGCGGATCGTGGACTGCACCGACGAACACCAGCGGGTGGTGGACGCGATTGCCGCCCACGACCCAGCGGCGGCCGAGCAGGCCATGCGGCAGCATATTGCCCAGCTGCGTGACAGCCTGTTCCGGCGCTTAAGCCGAGAAAGTTGAACCGCGCGGCCTGGACTGCGCGCCGCGGGCAGTGATCTGAAGGAGGTGGCTAGCGACAACGACTCACACGACCCTGAACCGAGCACTGGGCGACTCTCACTCGCATTCCTTTCGGAGGAGACAATGAAAAAGCAGATCGGGCACGTGTTTTCCTTTCTCACCATCCTGTCCCTAGTGCTGACTGGCTGCGCGCCGGCCGCCACACAAGCACCCAAAGTTACGGAGCTGAAGATTCTGTGGGCGCAGTGGTCCCCCGCCGACTATCTGCAGCAGATCGGCAATGAGTATGAGAAGGCCACCGGCATCAAGGTGACCGTGGTGCAGGAGCCGTGGGCGACCTTCGGTGACCGCTTCTTCACCGAGATGGCGGCCAAGGGCACCTCGTGGGACATGGTGGTGGGTGACAGCCAGTGGCTGGGCCAAGGCGCAACCCAGGGCCTGTACCTGGATATGACCGACTTCATGAAGAGCAACGGCATTGACAAGACCGTCACGCCGGCCACGTTGAAGTACTACGGCGAGTATCCGGCCAACTCGGGCAAGTACTACGGCTACCCGACCGAAGGCGACGCCGACGGCTGGGCTTACCGCAAGGACCTCTTCGAGGATCCCAAGGAACAAGCGGACTTCAAGGCCCAGTACGGCTATGACCTGGCGGTTCCCAAGACTTACGCGCAGTTGATGGACATCGCCAAGTTCTTCACCCGGCCGGATCAGGGCATCTTCGGGCTGGCCATCTATACGCAGAAGGGCTATGACGCCATGACCATGGGCGTCGAGAACACCTTCTTTGCCTTTGGAGCCACCTGGCAAGACGCCAACAACAACGTCAAGGGCGTCGTCAACTCCCCGCAGGCCATCGAAGCGCTGCAGTTCTATAAAGACCTGTATGACTGCTGCCAAGTGCCGGGCCTGAGCGACGCTTTCTTCACCGAGACCAACGACGCCATGATCGGCGGCAAAGCCGCGATGATCATGAATTACTTCGCCTTCTTCCCGGCGCTGGTCAACGAAGGCACCAACCCGAACTACTGGGACAAGGTGGGCTTCTTCGCCAGCCCGGCCGGCCCCACTGGCGTGCGCGCGGCGGCGCTGGGCGGCCAGGGCACGAGCATCATCAGCTTCATCAGCCCGGAGCGCCAGGCGGCGGCCAAGGATTTCATCAAGTGGTTCGCCACGGACGAGATCCAGCAGAAGTGGGCGGACCTGGGCGGCTACACCTGCAACGCCAAGGTGCTGGCCAGCGACAAGTTCCTGCAAACCACCCCCTTCAACCCGGCCTTCGCCGAGACGATGACGTTTGTCGCGGACTTCTGGAACATCCCCGAGTTCGGCCGGCTCTTGGAAGTCACGCAGAACGAGCTCCATGCGTTTGTCGTCGGTGGCGAGGGCACGGCCCAGGAAGCGCTCGACGCCATTGCCGAGCAGCACGACCAAATCCTGCGCGAAACCGGCTACATCAAGTAAACCCGTTCGGCTTAACTGCTTAAGTGAGGGGCGGCGCGGCCGCCGCCCCTCACCCTGCCCCCCAAGTCGGACGACAGAAAGAGACATCGGATGACAGCTGCCACCGCCCGCCCTCCTTCCAGCGGAGCAAAACCGCGTCGTCATCTCAGCGACCGGGCCATTCTCAACCTGTTTATCTGGCCCACGTTGGCGTTGCTGATCGCGCTGAACGTCTTCCCCCTGGTCTACAGTCTGTATTTGAGTTTCACCGACTACTCGGCCATCGCCGGCAAAGCGCCCGTCTGGGTCGCGTTCAAGAATTTCGCCGACATCCTGGGCGACGAGCGCGTCTGGCAGTACTTCGCCACCACCGGCCGCTACGCGCTGCTCTCTGTCAGCCTGCAGACTGTGTTGGGCTTTGGCTTGGCGATGCTGGTGCGCCAGAAATTTCGCGGCAGCGGGCTCGTCACCACCTTGATTTTGGTGCCGATGATGATCTCGCCGGTGGTGGTGGGGTTGTTCTGGAAACTCATGTACAACCCGACCTTTGGGTATTTCAACTATCTGTTGGGGTTCCTTGATCCCTCGCAAGCTCCGGATGTCATCGCCAGCGCCTTCGCCGGCGACCCAGTGGCCTACCTGGCGCTGTTCGGGGTGGTGCTGGTGGATGTGTGGATGTGGAGCCCGTTCGTGATGCTGTTGGTGCTCTCCGGACTGAACGCCATTCCGGAGTACCTCTATGAGGCGGCTGCGATTGACCGGGCCAGCTCTTGGTTCCAATTCTGGCGCATCACGCTGCCGCAGGTGGCGCCGCTGCTCTTGATCGCGGTGCTGTTCCGGACGATCGAGGCTTTCAAGTCCTTTGACTTAGTGATGGGCATGACGGGCGGCGGTCCCGGCAATCAGACGGAATTGGTGGCCGTCTACCTGTACCGGGCGGCTTTCCTCGGCCAGTTCCGCACGGGTTATTCCAGCGCCTTAGCCTATATCATCTTGATCATCATCATCGCCGTCAGCAACTTGTACATCAAGTACTTGAACCAAATCCGCGGGGAGAGCTAGGCCATGGCCGCATTTGAAGACGTGGGTCCCAGCACGCCAATCACGATCCCTACGCGCGTCGATAAGGTCAATCCGCGCGTGCGGCTGGCCGGCCAGCTGCGCGCGACGGTGATTATCGCGCTGGCCGTGTTTCTCCTGATCCCCGTGTTGGTGATGGTCGTCACGGCCTTTAAAACCCGCACGGATATTCTGGCCAGCCCGCCCCTGATCGCTTTCCGCCCCACCTTGCAAGGCTTCGTGAACCTGTTTACCGACCGGGCCATTGTGGCCCCCGGCCGGATGGACGAGTTCAAGCAGCGCGCGCAGACGGGCGAGTTGGGCGTGTGGGATCAGATCGCCTTTGAGATGGGCCAGGAGATCACGGGCCCCAGCGATTACGTAGGCCGGCTGCAGAATTCGCTGATCATCGCCGGTCTGTCCACAGTCCTCTCCGTTGTTTTGGGGCTCTTTGCCGCCTATGCCTTCAGCCGTTTCCAGGTGCCGGGCAAGGACGACTTGCTGTTCTTCATCCTGAGCACCCGGATGCTCCCGGCTGTGGTGGTCGTGATCCCCATCTTTCTGTTATACCGCCAGGTGGGCCTGACGGACTCGCACCTGGGCATGATCCTGCTTTACACGGCCTTCAACCTGTCATTCTCCGTCTGGTTGTTGAAGGGTTTCATCGACGAGATCCCCAAGGAATATGAGGAAGCCGCGCTGGTGGACGGCTACACGCGCTGGCAGGCCTTTTTCAAAATCGTACTGCCGCAGGCTGTCACCGGCATCGCCGCCACCACCGTCTTCTGCCTGATCTTCGCCTGGAATGAGTATGCGTTTGCGCTCATGCTCACCAGCGATCGGGCGCGCACGGCCCCCCCCAGCATTGCCACGATGCTCGGCAGCGGCGGCATGGAATGGTCGGGCATCGCCGCCGGCAGTCTGGGTTTCCTCATCCCGGTGGTGATCGTCACCTTCGCTTTGCGCAAGTATCTATTGCGCGGCATTACTTTCGGCGCCATCCGCCAGTAGCGCCCTAATCACGGACGGTCTTATGGCCACGATTGAGTTACGGCAGATCGAGAAGAAGTTTGGCGAGGCCTATGCCGTCAAACCGCTCGATCTGACTATTCACGACGGCGAGTTTGTCGTCCTGCTGGGGCCTTCCGGCTGCGGCAAGACGACCACCCTGCGCATGATCTCCGGACTGGAGACCGCCACCGGCGGCCAGATCCTGCTCAACGGCCGCAACGTGACGTGGCGGCATCCCAGCGACCGGGATATCGCCTTTGTCTTCCAGTTTTACGCCCTGTATCCGCATATCTCCGTCCGGGAGAACATCGCCTTCCCGCTGCAGGCCCAGGGCGAAAAGCCCGAGCTCATCGTCCAGCGCGTGCGGGAGGTGGTGAAGCTCCTGCAGATCGAGCACCTGCTGGACGCGCGGCCGGGCAACCTGAGCGGTGGCGACAAGCAGCGCGTGGCCTTGGCGCGCGCCCTGGTGCGCCGGCCGGCCGCCTTCTTGATGGATGAGCCGCTGGGCGCGCTGGACGCCGAGTTCCGCGAGGCGATGCGGGCGGAAATCAAGCGCCTGCACATCCTGCAGCACGCCACCACCGTCTACGTCACCCATGACCAGGTGGAAGCCATGGCGATGGGGGACCGCATCGTGGTCATGTCCGCGGCTGAAATTCAGCAGGTGGGCACGCCGTACGAGGTCTACTACAACCCCGCTAACCTGTTTGTGGCCCGCTTCATCGGCAGTCCGGGCATGAACCTGATCAAGGGCGCGTGGCTGGCTGACCGCCGCGCGGTGCAGCTGCCCGGCCACAACCAGTACGCGGCGCCGCCCGAGTGGGGCGCGGCGCTGGCGGCCGGCCTGGACGGCAATCCCGACGTGGTCGTGGGGTTCCGGCCGGAGGCCGCCCATATCACGGCCGACGGGGCGCTGGCCGGCACCGTCTACACCACCGACATGCACGGCGCTTACACGGTCTTGCACGTCAACCTGAACGGCGGCGAAATCGTGCATATCCGCGGCGACCGGCGCGTCAGCTATCCCATCGGCACGCCCGTGCGCTTTGACCTG
>JAGOBN010000724.1 GCA_017999235.1 Anaerolineales bacterium
CCCCTGGTGCGCGCCACGGCGGCCAGCGCCCTGGGCCGGTTTGTGTATCTGGGCGAGATGGAGGAGTTGCCCGCCAAACAGGCGCGCCGCGTCGAAGACGCGCTCCTGGCCGTCATCGCCGGCCCGGACGAATTAGAGGTGCGCCGGCGCGCCCTGGAGGCCGTGGCTTTTTCCAGCCGGCCGGAGGTCACCGAACTCATCACCCAGGCGTACGCGTCGCCGGAACTGCTGGCCCGCGTGAGCGCGGTCTTCGCCATGGGCCGCAACTCCGACGAGCGCTGGAACGCGCCCGTGCTGGCGGAGTTGGAGAGCCTTCAGCCGGAACTGCGCTTTGAAGCCGCGCGCGCGGCCGGCGAACTAGAACTGGCCGAGGCCGTGGACGCGCTGCAGAAGATGGTCGAAGAAGGCGATATTCAGGTGCGCGAGGCCGCCATCTGGAGCCTGGGTCAGATCGGCGGCGACGCCGCCCGCGCCATTTTGCTCGATCTCCTGCAGGCGGCCGCCGACAGCGAACGCGACTTCCTGGAGGATGCGCTCGAGAACCTGCAATTCCACGATGAAATGGTGGAGTTTGACCTGCTGACCGGCGCCTCGGCCGACGACCTGGACGATGAACTGCCCGAAGACGCGCTGGACGACGAGCTGCCCCCGCCCCACAAGCGCCTGAATTGAACCGGCTGCTGGACGTCTTCCTCAACAACCTGGCGCCGGTGTTTTTGTGCGCCGGCGCCGGCCTGGCCCTCGGCCGGACCCTGCGCCCGGACCGCAAGACCGTCACCCACTTGGTGTTTTACATCTTCAGCCCGGCGCTGGTCTTTGCCTCGCTGACCCAGACCCCCGTGGCCGGCGCCGAGTTCAGCCAGCTGGCGTTTTTTACGCTGGCGATGGTGGCGGCGGCCGGCCTGCTGGCCGCGCTGAGCGGGGTCGCGCTGGGCGCGGATCGGCGCACGCTGGCCACCCTGATTGTGGCCTCCGCCTTTGTCAACGGCGGCAACTATGGCCTGGCCGCCACCCACTTCGCCTTCGGCGAGGCCGCGCTGGCCCGCGCCGTCATCTACTTTGTCTTCAGCACGATCGCCGTCTACACCCTGGGCATCTTTGTGGCCTCGCTCGGCCGCGCCGGCCCGCGCACAGCTTTACGCGAGATCGTCAGCGTGCCGGCTTTCTACGCCCTGCTGGCCGCTGGCCTGGTGCGCGGCTTCGGCTGGGACCTGCCGCCGTACGTGGAACGCACCGTCACCCTGCTCGGTGATGCCGCCATCCCCGTCATGTTGGTCCTGCTGGGCTTGCAGATCGCGGCGGCGCGCGTCCAGCCCGAGGCTTGGCCGCGCCAGCGGCTGTTGATCCTGGCCGCCGCCGTCGGCCTGCAACTGCTGGTGGCCCCGTTGCTGGGGCTGGGCTTGGCGCGCCTGTTCAACCTGACCGGCGCCGGATGGCAAGCCGCCGTGCTGGAAGCGTCCATGCCGGCCGCCGTCGTCACCACCGTCTTGGCCCTGCAATATGATCTGGACGCCGAACTCATGACGGCGGTGGTGGTCCTATCCACCGTGCTCAGCCCGTTGACCCTGACGCCGCTGATCATTTACCTGCAGGGCGCGGTATAAAGCATGCGACCGCTGCTGAGCGCCATACAGACCGCCAGCCTTGCCCGCGCCCTGATCGGCTGGGGGCTTCTGATCTGGGCGGCGGCCGGCCTCCGCCCGGCCGCCGCCCAAACCGCCGGCCCGCGCGTGCTGGAGCAGCCGGCGCCCGCTTACACCTTCGGCGGCCCCGTCACCTTTGAGATTACGGCCGCGGCTGCGGCCGAGATCGCCGACCTGACCTTGTTCGTCCGCACCCCGGACGAGCCGCGCACCTTTGTGGGCAAAGCCCGCTTTACGCGCGGCCTCGAAGCGGCCGCCGAGTACACGCTGGAGCCGGAGCGCCGCCGGCTGCTGCCCTTCTCACCGGTCACCTATTGGTGGGAGATCACGGATGGCGCCGGCCGGCTGTTGGCCACCGACCCGCAGACGTTCGTCTATACGGACAACCGCTTCGACTGGCAGACCCGCGCCGCCGGCCCGCTGATCGTGGCCTGGTACGCCGGCGGCACCGCTTTCGGCCAGGCGGTGCTGGACGCCGCCCGCGACGGCCTGGAACGCGCCAACCGCGATCTGCAGGCGCCCCTGCCGGAGACGGTGTGGGTTTACGTGTACGCCAACGCCGGCGACGCCGCGGAGGCCCTGCGGCCCGCCGACCGGGCCTGGGCGGACGCGCACGCCGCGCCCGTTTTCGGCACCGTGGCCGTCATCCTGGATCCCGCCGACGTCAACACCCCGGCCCGCCTGACGCGCGAGATCCCGCACGAGCTTACGCACATCCTGGTGGCCCGCCGGGCCGGCGCGCAGTTTGCCAACGTGCCGGCCTGGCTGAACGAAGGGCTGGCCAAGTTCCACGAGGCCGAGCCGGATCCAGACGCCGCGCCCCAATTGGCCGCGGCCGCGGAAGCCGGACGGCTCCCGGCCCTGGCCGCGCTGTGCGCGCCCTTTCCCGCGGATGCGGCGCAGGCCCAGCTCGCCTATCTCGAGAGCGAATCCGTCGTGCGTTATCTCCGTGAACGCCACGGCGCGGCCAGCCTCAACCAGCTCCTGGACGCCTACGCGGACGGCCTGGACTGCGAGGCCGGCGTGCAGCGGGTGCTGGGGCTGAGTCTGGCCGATCTCCAGCAACAGTGGCAGGCCGCCAAACTTCAGGCGAATCCCGCTTCGTTGCCCCTGCGCCTGCTGGGTCCGTGGCTGGTGCTGGGGCTGATGGTGCTGGCCGGGCCGGGGCTGGTCTGGGCGCTGACGCGGCGT
>JAGOBN010000725.1 GCA_017999235.1 Anaerolineales bacterium
GCCGCGGCCTGGTGGGGCAGGCGGCGGAAACGGGCGCGGCCGTGGTCGTCGCGGAAACGGCGCAAAGCCCGGTCTGGGTGGCCAACCCACTGCTGCCGGAGACACGCTCCGAAGCGGCCGTGCCGATCACTCTGGGCGCGGAAGGTCTGGGCGTGTTGGACGTGCAGCACAACCAAGTCGGCGGCTTTTCAGCCGAGGACGTGGAGCTGTTGCAGTCGCTGGCAAACCAGGTGGCGGTGGCGCTGCAGAACGCGCGCGCCGCCGCGGCGACGCAGGCGGCCGCCGCGCGCGCGGCCCAAATTGCGGCCATTAATCAGCAGATCCTGGGCGCGGCCACGGTGGATGACGCGCTGCGCGTGGCGGTGCGCGAGGTGGGCCGCGCCCTGGGCGGCGCGCGCGCGCGGGTGGCGTTGGCGCCGGCGCCCGATCCCCAGCGCCCAGCCTGACCGATCCGGCGGAGGTGATTGCGATGTTTCGTCTTTTAGCTGGTTCCCCCCGTCCGCCCCGGAGCTCGCCCTCCGTCTCGGCGGCGCCCGCGCCGCTGCGGTTATTTACGCTGATCGGTCTGGCCGTGTACGCGGCGGAATTGCTGGTGATGACGGCGTTTTTCTACCTGCCGCCGCTGGCGCCGGTGCCGGAAGCGGTGGTGGATGCCACCGCGCTGACGCTCCTCATCACCCCCGTGTTGTATGTCTTCGGCTTCCGGCCGTTGGCGCGTGAGATCGCCGAGCGCCGGCGTGTGGAGGCCGAACTGCGCGGCCTGTACGCCAACATGGAGAAAGACGTCGAAGAAAAGACGCGCGCCCAATCGGTGATTTTGAGCGTCAGCCGGCGGCTGGCCACGGTCTTGGAGCCGCAGCAACTGCTGGTGGATGTGGTGGAGCAGGTGCGCGAGGCCTTCCAGTATTACCACGTGCAGATTTATCTCTACGACAACCGGCGCGAGAATCTGGTGATGGTGGGCGGCACGGGGGAGGCCGGCCAGCAGATGCTGACGCGCGGCCACCAGCTCTCCGCCGGCCGCGGTTTAGTGGGGCGCGCGGCGGCCGCCGCCCAAGCTGTGATTGTGCCGGATACAACCCAAGATCCGGGCTGGCTGCCCAATCCGCTGCTGCCGGAAACGCGCGCGGAGGTGGCGGTCCCCATTATCGCCGGCAGCCAGGTGTTGGGCGTGCTGGATGTGCAGCACCATGTGGCCGGCGGTTTGGGCCAGCGCGACGCCGATCTGCTCTTGGCCGTGGCGAACCAGGTGGGGGTGGCGCTGCAAAATGCCTGGTCGTATGAAGCGGCGCGGCGTCAGGCGCAAAGTGAGGCGCTCATCAATTCGATCACCCAGCAGATCCAAACCGCCTCCAGTTTGGAAAGCGTGCTGGACATCACGGCGCGGGAAGTGGGCCAGGCGCTGGGGGCTCAGCGCGCCACGGCCCGGCTGACGGGTCAGCCGGCGGCGGCCAATGGTCAGGGGTCCGCGTGAGACGGAAGGTGCCAGCATGACCGAACACTCGTCCCCGGAATTTGGCCGGCCGGCTTGGCTGCCGGCCTGGCTGACAAACGCCTGGGGGTGGGCCACGCTGGGGGCGGCGGCCTACACCGGCTTGTATGTCCTCTGGACGATCTTTCACTGGGGCGGCGCGGAGAATATCACGCTCATCGCCGACACCACCTACTTGCCTATCAGTCTGTTCCCGGCGCTGATCGCCGGCCGGGTGGTCTTCGAGCGCCGGCTGAATCCGCGCGTCCGGCGCGCCTGGCTCTTGTTTACTCTGGCGTTTCTGGGCCAATTCATCGGCAACGCAATCTGGCTGTATTTGGAGTTCGCCGCCCCGGCGATCCCCTTCCCTTCCAGCGCCGATGTTTTCTATCTGGCGTTTTTTCCCTTGCTGCTGGGCGGCCTGCTGCTCCTGCCGCATGCGCCGCTGGTCCGCGGCGAGCGGCTGCGGTTCTGGATGGACCTCGGCACCGTGGTCAGCGTGGCGGCGGTGGCGGTCTGGCACTTTGTCATCGCGCCCACCCTGGCGGGCTATCCGGATGACCCGCTCAGCCGCTGGCTGGCCGCCGCGTATCCCATTGGCGATGTGGTCGTTCTGCTGGGCGGCCTGGCCGTGCTCTTCCGGCGGGCGGCCCCGGAAACGCGCGGCGCGCTCGGCTTCTTCATCCTGGGTCTGATCGGGTTCCTGGCCTCGGACCTGGCCTATGGCTATCAGGCGCTCAACGCCACGTATCGCTCCGGATATTGGGCGGATGTGGGCTGGTGGCTGGGCCTGATGTTGTTCGGTTTCGCGGCCGCACGCCAGCTCACGCCGGGGCCGGCCTCGCGCGGCGAGCGCTGGATCATCTGGGGCGAGGAACGCCTCTCCGACCTGCTGCCCTTGGCGGCGGTGGCCGGCATGTATGGGCTGGTGGCGTATGTGGCCGTGACCGGCACGGCCGGCGCCCTGCCGCTGATGCTGGCCGGCGCGGTGCTGGCCACGCTGCTGGTCCTCATCCGGCAGCTGGCGCCCTGGTCGTGGGAGACGGAGCTGGATGAACACCCGCCGGACGCGCGGGATGCGGCGGCGATGGCGGCCCGCGCCCGAACCGCCCGGTGGGCGGCGGTCATTTTTGCGCTGGCCTTCCTGGCGGGCGGCGGCAGCCTGGTGGCCCGCGTGCTGACGGGCACCGCGCCGCCGCTGTGGTGGGTGACGGTGACGGCCGACAGCGTGGCCGCGCTGGCCGCGCTCATCGGCCTGGGGCTGATCCAGCGCGGCCGCGTGACGGTGGGGATGGGCCTGGTGTTGGCCGCTGGCTTGGGGGTGATCCTGGTCACGGCCTCCCAAACGGCCGGGCTGGATC
>JAGOBN010000727.1 GCA_017999235.1 Anaerolineales bacterium
GCGTTGCCATTGGCATTGTCGTCGTTGTCGTTGCCGTTGGCGTTGCCATTGCCATTGCCATTGGCATTGTCGTCGCTGGCGTTGCCGTTGGCGTTGTCAGCGCTGGCGTTGCCGTTGAAGTTGTCCAGCCCGCCCTGGCTTTCCAGCGCGACTTCGCGCAGCAGCAGCGAGCCGTCCGCGCGGACCGTCACGGCCGCTTCCACCTGATCGCCGACCTGCACATCGCTCTTGATTTCCGTTTCCGGCGCGACGACGGCGACCCGGCCGCTGATGGTCCAGGTGGCGGCTTCCATCTTCTCGACGGTGCCCGTGAATTGCACCTGGGCGGCGCCGGCGCCTTGGCCGGCGCTGGCCGGCGCGGCGCTGGTGGGCACGTCCAGCGGGCTGCAGGCGGCGGCGGCCAGGGCCAGGGCCGCGGTCAAGCTTAGAGTGGTCAGGCGGAGATGCGTTTTGGGGTTCATGATATGGAGGCCTCGAATTTCGTTAGGTTGGATGATGGGATGGCACAGCTACAGTCGTACGGTGTCCGGAAAAGTGGCGCGGCAATTACGGCCGCACTTGGAAAATCGCCGCGTGATCGTCGCGATAAACCTCCTGTAGGCCGGGGTCGGCGGCGGCCTGCTTGAGAAACGCCGCGTGTTTGAGATCGGTCAGCACGAACTCGGCCCCGAAGCGGGCGTGGATGGGGCCGCTGGGCTGGGGCACTTCGCCGCGCGTGAGCGCCACCCATTCGGCGTAGAGCTGGGCGTCATAGAGCTCCATGTACGTCGGGTCCAAGCCGATGGTGTACAGGTTCTGGGTGTTGTAGAAGAACAGGCGCGGGAAGTCATCCCAATCGGTTTGGAACACCAGACTGCCGGGCGCGGAGTGGGTGGTGAGCCAGGCGGACGCGCCGGCGTACAGCTCCGCCGGCTGGGAAGCCGCCATCGCGGCGCGCGCTTGCCGCAGCGTGCCGGCCAGCGGCGCGGCCAGCAGCAGCAGGCAGGCCAGCGGCGCCAGGCGCGCCCAGGCCACCCGCGCGAGCCCCGCCAACGGGCGCGGCCAGGCCCAGGTGCGCGGCGTTGTCAGCCACTCGTCCACGATCGGCGCCGCGCTCAGCGCCGCGAAGAGCAGGGCGAAGGCCGGGTAATACTCCACAAAGCGCCGGGATTTGAAGAGCATGAACCCGAAGCCGGCGGCCAAGAAGAAGGCGGTCAGGGTCGGGCGATCCATCCGCCGGCCGCGCCAGCCGAGCGCCAGCGCGCCCAACAGGAAGACCGCCAGCGCCGGCCCGGAATTCTCCACCAACGTCCAGGTCTGATAGGGATACCACTCGTTGCCCACCGCCGTGGCCGTGGCCGCCGGCCCGATCTTGGGCAGCACATGCTGGGCGATGAAGGTCAGGTTCTGCGGGAAATACGGGTTGATGATCAGCCCCAGCGCGATCCCCAGCGCGGGATACGCCACCGCGCGCCATTCCAGCCGGCGCTCGGTGAGCAGGGCCGCGGCCGCGTACGCGCCGGCGATGACGAGCAGCAGCGGAAAGGCGTTGTACCACCAGACATAGATCAGGCCGAGCGGGAGCAGGGCGGCGTAGCGGCGCTGCAGCAGCCAGTGCAGGCCCAGGATCAAAATGAGCAGCGAGGCCGCTTGAGCGCGCGGCATGCTCAGGCGGTATAGAAACGCTTCGGACATGGCGAACAGGCCCAGCGCCCACAGGCTGGCCCCGCGCACATTCTGGCCGCGCAGCAGCCACCAGGCCGCCACAAACGCCAGCGCCGGCATAAACACGCTGGCCAGCTTGCCGCCCTGGATCAGGCCGGCCGGGTCCGCGCTGCCCGCGAACAAACTCAGGTAAACGTGGTGCAGAAAATGGTGGTCGTAATAGCTGGCCGGGCTGAGGAGGCTGAGCGGCAGCCACACAAACGGCGGTTTGAAGCCCGCCACGCGCATCAACTGCGCCAGCCGCAAGTGGTAGTAACCATCGTGATCGGCCAGCGCCGGCGTGGCGTACTGCACCAGCGCGAACAACGCGCTGAAGAGCGTGAACAACGCCGCGGCCTGGGCGAGCACGCCCAGCCGGGCGCGGCTCTGGGCCGGCCAGCGCCAGGGCTGGGCGGCCGAAATCTTGGGCAGGGAGTGAGCGGGTGAGAAGCGCATGAGGGTGTGAGTGTTGAACCGTAAGTGATTGATTTGTCATTAAGTCGCGCCGGCCAGCGGAAAGTTGCTCGGCCGGCCGGCGGGAACGCGGATTTGAGACCAAGGTCGAGGCCGCCTCGACCTTGGTCGAGGGGACCGAGGCGCTGGATGAACAGAGCGTGAGAAGCTGGGGCGCTTAAAATAAAACCGGACAGATCCAGGGGCCTGTCCGGTATCGGGCGGGGGAATTGCGGGCGGGCGGCGCTAGCCGGCTTCGGCCCCGCCGCGCTGCCCGAGCTTCTGATCCATCATCAGGAGCGCGGCCGGCGAGTCGCCCGCCATCTTGAGCCAATCCAGCACCTGGCCGACGTTTTTCTCTTCTTCCACCTGCTCGCTGACAAACCACTGCAGCATCGTCTGGGTGGCGTAGTCATTTTCTTTGGCCGCCAGCGCGTACAAAGCGTGGATGGAGGCCGTCACCTTCTGCTCGTGGCTGAGCGCCATTTGGAACGCGTCCCGCGGCTGGGCGAACTCGGCCTGCGGCTGGGCGATGGCCGCCAGGGTCACGCGTCCGCCGCGGTCATGCAGGTGATCGAACAGACGCAGGGCGTGCGTGATTTCCTCCGCGTATTGCTGGCGCATCCAGCCGGCGAAGCCCGGCAGGTTGCCGGCCTCGAAGTGGGCGGCGGCGGCCAGATAGGCGTAGGC
>JAGOBN010000726.1 GCA_017999235.1 Anaerolineales bacterium
GGCGTTTGCCGTGTGGCAGCACCGCGGCCGCGGGAGACTCCGGCTGGTGCTGCTCGTCCCACTGGCGGCGTGGGCGGGTTACCTGGCTCTGAACTTCGCCCTCTACGGCGGCCCCACGCCCTCCGCCACGCCGGCCGGCAACGCCGTGCTCGCCGGCTTCGCGGACGTGGACGCGCAGCAGCTGGGGCGCGGGGTGCTGGGCTGGTGGCTGGATCAACATCGCGGCCTGCTGATCTGCGGGCCGCCGCTGGCGTTGGCGGTGATCGGTCTGCCTCATCTCTGGCGCCGGCGCGGCTGGGCGGGGCTGGCGCTCTATGCGCCGGCCGCGGCGCTCACGGCGCTGGCGGCCGCTTGGGGCGGCTTCTACAGCGGCTGGGAGGTCGCCGCCAAGTTCATCATTGTCGGATTGCCGCCGCTGGCGGCCGGCCTTGCGGCGGCTGGCGCCGGCGTCGCGGGCCGCCGCCGGCTGCTCTTCTGGCCCCTGGCCGCCGGGCTGATCACGGCCGGCGCCGGCCAGGCCGCCATTATGGCGCTCGATCAGTTTGTGATGCTGCACGGCTCGCCGGTGGTGATCTGGGAGACGGCCACCGGCCTCTCGCTGCGCGCCTACGTGCCGGCCGCCGGCACCCGGTACATTGAATACCCGCCGGCCGGCGGCGAGTGGCGCGCGGCGCGCGGTGACGCCCGCTATCTGCTGCAAAGCGGCGCGATCAGCGAACTGAGCATTGGCTGGTATCGGCTGTACGCGCAGGCGCAAATCACCGAGGCCGCGGACCCGCGGGCGGCGGCGCTGACCGTGGACGCCTTTTCCTCGGAGGCCGGCCTGCCGCTCCTGCATGCGGATTTTGCCGCCTCCGACGCCGACCCGGCAACCGGGCTCGTCGCCGTGAGCGTGCCGTTTTTCAACCCGTACGTGGACCGCTGGAGCTTCCCCTTTTACGTGGACGTGCGCGCCACCGGCGCGGCCGCGGTGCGCGTCTCGCGCCTGCTCTTCGAGCCGGACCCCGGCCCCACCTATGGGCTGGCCGCGCTGTGGCTGGCCGGCCTGGGGGCGCTCACCTGGCTGTGCGCGCCGGGCAATAAAAAAGCCGGAGCCGCACGCGAGGCGGCTCCGGCCGGCTGATTGATCGGCCTTACGGCAAAGGCATATTCTGCGCGCACCGGAAACCGATGTCCACATCGTGATAGGCCGGGAACTGGTTGTAGCGCCGCGTGGTGGTGTAGAACGCGCCGTCCGGGTTGTCAAATGATCCGCCGCGATAAACGCGCCGCGTGCCGCGGTCTGGACCCAGCGGGTTAACGTCCGGCAAGGGGTTGTAGACGCGGACATACCAATCCGCCACCCACTCGTTGACGTTGCCGGCCATATCCAGCACCCCGAATGGGCTGGCGTTGTCGAGCGTCCCCACCGCCACGGTATCCCGCACCGTGGCCGGCACCCGGGCCGGATCAAACTCGTTGCCCCACGGGAAGCGCCGATCCGTGCCGCCCCGCGCCGCGTACTCCCATTCCGCTTCGGAGGGCAGGCGCTTGCCCACGAATCCACAGAACGCCACCGCCTGCTCCCAGGTCACCTGCAGCACGGGGAAGGCGGCGAAATCCGGGGCGCTGAAGTAAGCGGCGCGGGTGTAGGAGCCGCGCGTGGCCGGCGCCGAGCATTGTCCGGCTTCCACGCAGGCGCTGTATTGGGCGTTGGTGACTTCATGCTGATCGAGGAAAAACGGCCGCAGGGTCACCGGATGCACCGGACGCTCATCCGCCGCGCCCTGATCCGAGCCCATGTTGAAGGAACCGGCCGGGATCGGCAGCATGCCTTCGGGCGGCGGCGGCGGGGTCGGCGGCACGCGCGTGAGCGTGGCCGGCGCCGCCGTGGGCGCGGGGCGGGTGGGCGACGCCGCCGCCACCGTCGGCTGGGGCGGCTGGGTGGGCGGAAGGGTTGGCAGGAACGCGGTCGGCGGCACGCGCGTGGCGGTGGCCGGCGCCGGCGTGGCCGCTGGCTCAGTGGTGACCACCGCCACGGCCCGCGCGGTGGCCGTAACGCGCGCGGCATTCTGGCCGCGGTTCCGCAAGAACCCCACCAGCAGCAGGCCCACGAAGATCACGCCGATCAGCACGGCGCCGCCGATCAACAGGCCGCGCGGCACACCGCCGGCGCGGGCGGGCGGGACTGACTCAGCGGTGGACACCGCCGGCGGGGTGATGACCGTCTTTTTATCGGGCGGGCGGACCTGCTCCCGCTGGGACATCGCCGCGGCCACCCCGCCGCCGCCCTGCGTTTCGGCCGGCGCACTGACTTCGGTAGCTGGCCCTGGCGGGGTCACCGCCGTCTGCAGCAGGCGCAGGGCGCGCAAATCCCGCGCCATCTCCGCCGCCGTTTGATACCGGCGGGCGGGGTCTTTCTCCAGCGCCTTGAAGATGATGTCCTTGAATTCCAAAGGCAGCGCGGCGTTATATTGCTGGATATCGGGCGGCGGCTCATTCACGTGCTTGAACATCACGGTCATCGCCGAGTCGCCTTCAAACGGCGGCCGGCCGGCCGTCATCTCGTACAGCATGATGCCGAGCGAATACAGGTCCGCGCGCTCGTCCACCTTGGAGCCGCGAATCTGCTCCGGGGACATATACGCCACGGTGCCGACGATGGCGCCGGTGGCCGTGTGCTGCTGGCCGCCCACGATCTTGGCCACGCCGAAGTCCATGAGGATCGGCTGGCCCTGCGGTTCCAGCATGACGTTGGCGGGTTTAAGGTCGCGGTGGATCATGCCGCGCCGATGGGCGTATTCCACGGCGTCACACACGGTGGCCATGATCTGGGCCGCCTCCCCC
>JAGOBN010000728.1 GCA_017999235.1 Anaerolineales bacterium
ACGGCCGAGTTCCGGGTGCTGGACGGCGGCCACGGCTGGGACGTGTGGACGCCGGCCTTTGTGGAAGGCGCCCGCTGGCTGGGCCAAACCCTGCGGCCGCCGGAGTAACCCAGCCGCGTATGGCAGCGTCAACTTATCTAAGCTTTGCCGCCATCCCCGCCCGGCCGCTCGATCTGCGAAAAACAAGGAGTTGCGATGGACTACGTCACTCTCGGCCGCGCCGGCGTCAAGATCAGCCGGCTGGGCCTCGGCACCATGAACTTCGGCCCGCGCGCCGACGAGGCCGCGAGCTTCGCCATCATGGACCGCGCCCTGGACCTGGGCCTGAACTTCTTTGACACGGCCGATATGTACGGGCGGCAGAAAGGGGCCGGCTTGACCGAGCAGCTGATCGGCCGCTGGCTGGCCCAGGGCGGCCGGCGCGAGCGGATCGTGCTGGCCAGCAAGGTCTACGCCGAGATGGGCGACGGCCCCAATGATATGCGCCTGTCGGCTTACCACATCCGCCGGGCGTGCGAGGCCAGCCTGCGCCGCCTGGGCACCGACCACATTGATCTGTACCAGATGCACCACGTGGACCGGCTGACGCCCTGGGACGAGATCTGGCAGGCGCTGGAGCAACTGGTCCGGGAAGGCAAGGTCACCTACTTCGGCAGCAGCAACTTTGCCGGCTGGCACATCGCCCAGGCCCAGGAGCGGGCCACCGCCCGGCATTTCTTGGGCTTGGTGAGCGAGCAGAGCCTCTACAACCTCAAGGACCGCACGGTGGAGTTGGAGGTGATCCCGGCCTGCCGGGATTACGGTCTGGGCCTGCTCCCGTACAGCCCGTTGGCCGGCGGCTTCCTGGCCGGGCCGGCCGCCGAGGGCGGCGCCCTCAGCCGGCGGCAAAGCTCGCCCAAGGTCAAAGCCGCCACGGAAAAGTTCGGCGCGCGCCGCGCCGCCTATCTGGATTTCTGCGCTGAACTGGGCCAGGATCCGGCGGTGGTGGCGCTGGCTTGGCTGCTCCACAACCCGGCCGTGACCGCGCCCATCATCGGCCCGCGCACGCTGGCGCAGCTGGAAGGCGCGCTGCCGGCCCTGACCTTCCGCCTCACGCCCGAGGCGCTCACGCGCCTGGACGACATCTGGCCCGGCCCCGGCGGGCCGGCCCCCGAAGCCTACGCCTGGTGACCTATGACTCTCTCGCGCTTTGACCGCACGTACGGCGCCCTGCTCGGCCTGGCCTTCGGCGACGCCCTCGGCTTCCCGGCCCTCTTTCACCGCACCTTCCAGTTCCCGGAAAAGCGCCGCGATTTCCTGTGGCACACCAACCGTGACCTGGCGCGCCAGCGCGTGATCCGGCTGACCTTGCCCTTCACCCACCGAATCGCGGCCGAGACCCTGGCGCCGTTCCCCACCGACGACACCGAGTACGCGGTCTTCGCCGCGCAGACGCTCTTGTCCGCTGGCCCGCAGCCGGACGCGGAGAGTTTTGCTCAGGCCTGGCGGGAGCGCGTGCTGCCCCACGCCGGCGCGGTGCTGACCGGCTTCTCCGAGCGCGCGGCGCTGGAGAACCTGGCGCGCGGCCTCCAGCCGCCGGCCACCGGCAACGACAACCCCCAGCACTACGACGACTCGGCGGTCTGCCGTGCGGTCCCCCTTGGCTTGGCCTGCGCCGGCGACCCGGACCGCGCCGCCCGCCTGGCGGAGCTGGAGGCCCAGGTGACGAACGCCGAAGACGGCGTCTACGCGGCGCGGGCCATGGCGGCCGCGATCGCGGGGCTGGCCGCCGGCGGCGAAGTGGAAGCGGCCCTGGCGCGCGGGCGCGCCGAACTGCCGGCCGCCAGCTGGAGCGCGCGCGGCGACGCCCTGGCGCAAGCCTGTCTGCGCGAGAGCGAGGGCGTCCCCGACCTGGTGCTGGCGTTGACCACGCGCCTGATCAACACCGTCTACTCGTACGGCAACGCCGCCCCGGAAACGCTGCCGGCCGCTTTCGCCCTCGTCACGCGCTGCGCCGGCGACTTAAATACGGCCGTGCTCGCCGCAAACGCCATCCCCAAAGCCGCCGACTCCCTGCCGGCCATGGTCGGCGCGCTGTGCGGCGCATGGCAAGGCTCCGCCGCGGTCAGCCCCGCCTGGCGCGGGCAACTGGAGACCTGCCGCGGCCTGTGCCTGCCCTTCACGGCCGGCGCGCAATTGAGCGCGCTGGCGCACGCCCTCGCGGAGATCACGCCATGAACCCGCTGCCCGCTGACTATCGCGACCGCGTCTACGCCGGCTGGCTGGGCAAGTGCATCGGCGTGCGGCTGGGCGCGCCGGTGGAGAACTGGACCGCGGCCGAGATCGCGGCCCACCTGGGTGAAATCACGGACTTCCTGCCCCTGCCGCCGGGCAAGGTTTTCAAGCCGGATGATGACACGGCCGTGCCGCTGGTGCTGATCCGGGCCTTGGCGGACTACGGCCCGGCCGTCACCGCCGCGCAGATCGGCGAGACGGTGCTCAACTACGTGGCCGACCAGCGCGGCAACTTCTGGTGGGGCGGCTACGGCGTCTCCACCGAGCACACCGCCTACGCCAACCTGGCCGGCGGGATCCCGGCGCCGGCCTCCGGCTCCAGCGCCCTCAACGGCCAAATCCTGGCTGAGCAGATCGGGGGCCAGATCTTCAGCGATATCTGGGGTCTGGTGGCGCCCACTCAGCCCGCCCTGGCCGCCGACCTGGCCGAACGCGCCAGCCGCGTCACGCATGATGGCGAAGCCGTCTATGGCGGGCGCTTCATCGCCGGCCTGGTCAGCCTGCCTTCACCACCGCTGATCCGGCCGCGCTGGTGGACGGCGGCCTGGCGC
>JAGOBN010000729.1 GCA_017999235.1 Anaerolineales bacterium
GACGGACACGTACTCCCCGGCTGCCATCGACATCGCGCCGGCCACCAGCCCGGCGATCCCGGCCACCAGCAAATCACTGTGGGTGGCCTGCGCGGCCGCCACCCCCACCACCAGGCTGGCCTTGGATACGATCCCGTCATTGGCGCCTAAGACCGCCGCCCGCAGCCAGCCGATCCGTTCCGCATAGTGTCGTTCCGCCGGTCGTTTACGCATGGTATGACTCCTTGATCCTTATTCCAGGAGGCCGAGGATGGCGGGCAGGAGCTGCTTTTTGCGGCTCACCAGGTCGGGCGCGTCCAACGTGCCATCCGGCAGGCGCGTGTAGGGGAGGTCATTCAGGCGCTCCACCTGCGCGCCGGCCAGCACCAGCCGGCTGGAGCCGCGCACCACGTCGGTCACCATCAGCACGTTGAGGGCCAGGCCGCGCGCCGCGCCCTGCGCCTCCAGCGCGGCCGTGATCTCGGCCAGACGCGGGTTCAATTCCAGCAGATTGGCCACTTCCACCTGCGCCACCCCGAACTTGGTGTGGCCGGCCTCGTAAATCTTCAGGTCGCCGCTGACGATCGATTCCACGCCGCGCACGGACAGGTCCGCGCCGGCGGCCAGCACGGCTTCGCCATACGCCTGGAAGCTCTCAAACGGCAGGCGCTTCTCCACCGGGCCGAGCGCCCAGGCCGCCAGCCGTTCCGCGGCGCGCCGGTCGCGGGCGGTGGCGGTGGGCGAGCGCAGGATCAGGGTGTCCGAGAGCAGGCCCGCCAACAGCAGGCCGGCGATCGCCGCCGGCGGGGTGAGGTCGGCGGCCGCGATGCGCTCGGCCACCAGCGTGGAGGTGCTGCCCACCGGCTCGACCGTGAACGGGATGGGCAATTTGGTGGCCGGGTTGCCCAGCCGGTGGTGATCCAGCACCTCGATCACATCCGCTTCTTCCAGCGCGCCCAGCGCCTGGCCGGCCTCGTTGTGGTCCACCAGCACCATTTGCAGGCGCGGGGGGTTGAGCACATCCGGCGAGCGGCAGATGCCGAAGTAGGTGCCGTCGTCGTTGATGATGATGAAGTCGTCGCGCTCCTCGCGCAGGACGCGCGAGCGGCCGTCGCGCACGCGCATGGTGCGCGCGAAGCGCGGCACGTCCGGGTCCAGCGCCTCGCGCGCCGGCACCGCCAGGATGCGCGCCGCCGAGACCATCTCCAGATCCACCCGCTGATCCATCTGCCGGGACAGGAACTGGAAGACGCTGGCGCCCGTGACCAGGCCGAGCGGCTGGCCGGTGGACTCCACGATCGGCGCGCCGCCGTGGCTGGAAGCGGCCACGGCCCAGGCCTCGCGCAGGGGCCGGTCCGGCAGGATGGGGGGCAGGGTGCGCGCGATGCGCTCGAAGCGCGGGGACGCGTCCGCCAGCAGATGCGGCGCTTCCCAGCCGGCGGTTTTCAACACCCAGGCCGTCTGCGGGTTGATGGCGCCGGCGCGCGCGGCCACGGCGTTGAGCCCGTCGCGCTCCCGGATCAGCCAGGCATAGCCCAGCGCGGAGGCGATGGCGTCGGTGTCGGGGTTCTGGTGGCCGATGACGTGGATGGGCGATAGGCTCATAGTCGGTGAGAGGTCCGCGGTCAATGGCGGTGAATAAGCGGCGCGCCAATGATACTCTAACTCCTCGGCCGCGCCACCTGGGCTATACTTTGTGGTTAGGAATCAGGCCCCATGGAATTGATGGATTTTAACCCGCGCGCCGCGCCGCTCGGCCGGCAGATGGCCGAACTCCTCGTCGGGGGTTTTCGCGAACATTGGCCGAACGCATGGCCCACGGTCGCGGACGCTCTGGCCGAGGTGCGCGGCTTCGACGCGCCGGACCGCTTGTGCCGGCTGGCCGTGGAGCCGGCGCCGGACGGTCCGCGCGTGCTGGGCTGGATCGGGGGGCTGCCGGAATATGACGGGCTGGTCTGGGAACTGCACCCGCTGGTGGTCCATCCGGCGTATCAGCGGCGCGGGATCGGCCGCGCGCTGGTGCTGGATCTCGAGGCCCAGGCGCGCGCGCGGCGGCCTGACGATGGTCCTGGGCTCGGATGACGAGGCCGGCCTGACGACGCTGGCCAACGTGGATTTGTACGCCGACCTGTGGGGGCAGATCGCGGCCATTCGCAATCTGGGCGGCCATCCCTACTCGTTCTACCAAAAGCTGGGCTATACAATCACGGGTGTGGTGCCAGACGCCAACGGCTGGGGCCGGCCCGATATCCTGATGGCCAAGCGCCTGGCGGCTCCCCCCGCCGGCGGGAGCCGCGTATGAGTTTGGGGCTGGAACTCGATCTGGATTTGAAGCTCCCGGTGCTGGTCATCAGCCTGGCCTGGTATGCCGTCATCGCCGTGATCGCGTTTCGGCGGCGCGACCCGGATGAGATTGGCGCGGACTGGCTGGCGCTGTACGCCGTCAGCGCCGGCCTGTGGAGCTTTATCCAATTTGGCACCCGGCTGGGCTGGTTCGCGGAACCGTCGGCCGTGGTGGTGGAGCGCGTCCCGCTGTATGCCGCGCTGGTCTTGAGCGGGCTGATGCTGCATGTCAGCCGCGCTTATCTGCGGTTGATTGGGCCGAGCTGGCGGTGGTGGGGGGTGTTGGGAGGCTGGGTGGCGGTCTGCCTGCTGCTGGAATTCAATCCTTTCCGGTGGCCGGAGGCCTGGGGGCTGGGGCCGCTCAGCGTGAGCCGGGACGGCGTGATTCGCGGGCTGCTGATAACGGGCTGGGGGGTGATGGTGGGGGCCTCCGCCTGGATGACGCTGCAGGCTTACCGCCGGACGCCGCAGCCGCTGCGCCGCAACCGCATTGCCTACTGG
>JAGOBN010000073.1 GCA_017999235.1 Anaerolineales bacterium
GGCGCGCGATTACGAACGATTGCCCGAGACCTTGGCTGGGTTGCATTACTTGGCCTTCGCCATCCTGTTGCTGGGACGCTTTGTTCAGGTAATGGCGCATTTACTGTAAGTCCGTAACAGGCTCTAGATCAGCGGCGGCCAGTTCGGCGGCGGTATAAGGCTTCAGTCGAGTCGCCATAGCGGCAATCAAGCGAGCAGAGCCCCGCACCACCAGTGTTGGCGAAGCGTCCTTACGGCCGGTAGTGCGTCGCTCGTGATAGCGATGGGATCCAAAGACGTGCTCTCGGTCATTATTGGTTCGCGGCAAATCAGCGACGTCGTAACACTGGAACAAGCCCGGCCAGTAACTCCGGGTGACCTTCAGAAAGTGCGTTACGGCCGAGGCCAATGTGCCCGCTTGAGCGCGCCATCGGGTCATGGCCGCCAGCAGACCACGCAGACGCCGGCGGACGGCCGGGCCAGGCACGTCCGCCTCATTATTCAAGATGCGGGCCGCCTGATGGACCCAGGTAAACGCCTGTTGGATGGGCGCCCACAACGTTTCGGTGGCCTGAAGAGCCTGGGTCAGTAGGTGCTCCAGTTTCACGAGTTCGAACGGTAGCGCCCCCTTTTACTGGCCTGCACCAGACTGCGTTGTATCGCGGAGAGCCGGTCTTGCAGTTGTAGGCCAGGCGCGGCCAGCGGCGGCCGCCCATCATCGGTGAGGGCGCTTCGCACTGCGGAGCAGTAATCCTGAATAACACCAGCCAGTGGCGCCGAACTGCCTTCGGCACGACGCTCCAATGGCCGCACGCCCCGAACCCGCTTTTTGAGCTCTTTCTTGGCCTGTCGATCGGCTTCGTAGACCGGGAGGGCCGCTTCGCGCAGATAGTGGAACTGGCAGAGCTGATGCGGGACTGTCGGCCAGACCTGGGCCACAGCTTGGCGCACGGAACGTTGACCATCGCTGATCAAGCCCGCTACCGGCACCGGCAAGTCAGCCTGAACTTCGCTGAGCAACGCGGCTAGGTCAGCCGCGCGGCTCGAAAGCAGAGAACGCGCACGCAGGATTTCGCCACTCAAGCAATCCCGCACGACCCACAGGACTTCATGACCGACATCCGGTTGCAGGCCATCCAGGGCGAGGATGACCCTCCCGGCCGTCCGTAGCACCTGCTGGAGCCGACGATTGTTGGTCATGGACACCGCCAGCAATTCGTCATAGCGCGCCAGCAGGTGCGTGACGGCCCGCTCGCTGATATCCACCTGGCGGTTGTGGAGGGCCTGATGAATTTCGGGGGTGCTGCGGTGTTCACGGTAGCGCCAGGCCCCAATCTGCGCGATGACCTCCAAGCCGAACTCATGCTCGGGCAACGCCCACCGCCCTTCGGTTTCTGGCCGATAGGGCAGATGGTAGCGCTGACACGCCGAGTTCTGGCAGCGCCGGATCTTCAGCCGCAGGCGAACAATCCGGCCATCCAGGAGGGTGACACTCCGCCAGTTGTCATAGGCGTAACGCATGGGCCGCCCACAGACGGCACAGACCGTCTGTAGACAGCTGAGCGTTTCGGCTTCAGTCGCTTGCGGGCGCGCTTTACTTCTGGCCATGCCGCTAGTTTACATTGCTTACATAGTTTTTTTTGGCCGCCGGCCAAGCGCCTGCGTTATAATGCCGAGCAGGGCGTCCTGCGGCGCCGCCACCCACTTGCGAGTTGACCCATGTCCGTTACCGATCCGGCTTCACCTTCGGCCGCGCCCGCGGTGGAAGTCTCCATCGTCATGCCCTGCCTCAACGAGCACGAGACCGTCGGCGCGTGTGTGCGCAAGGCCCGGGAGGCGCTGGCCGCCAACCAACTGGCCGGCGAAGTCATCGTGGCCGACAATGGCTCCACCGACGGCTCGATTGAATTGGCCGAGCAGAACGGCGCGCGCGTCGTCCACCAGACGCTGCGCGGTTACGGCGCGGCCTATATGAAAGGCGTCGCCCACGCCCGCGGGCGCTACATCGTCATCGGCGATTCAGATGACACCTACGACTTCGGCGACGTGCCGCGGCTGCTGGAACGGCTGCGCGCCGGCGACGACGTGGTGCTGGGCTCGCGCTTCATGGGCCAGATCCTGCCGGGCGCCATGCCGTGGGCTAATCAGCATATCGGCAACCCGATCCTGACCACGATGCTCAACCGGCTGTTCCACCTGAAAATCTCCGACGCCCATTCCGGCCTGCGCGCCTTCACGCGGCCGGCCTGGGACAAGATGCAGCTTCAGACGCCGGGGATGGAGTTCGCGTCCGAGATGCTGATCAAGGCCGCGTTCCGGCGCCTGCGCATCAGCGAGGTGCCGATCACCTATCACCCGCGCATGGGCGACTCCAAGCTCAACCCGCTGAACGACGCCTGGCGGCACATCCGCTTCATGCTGCTCTTCAGCCCCACCTACCTCTTTATGCTGCCGGGCGCGCTGGCCCTGACGCTCGGGCTGGTGCTGACCGGGGCCCTGATGGCGGGCCCGCTGCAATTGGGCGGCCTGTACATCGGCGTGCACTACCTGGTGCTGGGCAGTCTGCTCAGCGTGCTGGGCTTGATGATGCTCAGCTTCGGCCTGTCGGCCAAGGCCTTCGCCTTCAGCGAAAATTTACTAGAAAACGAACGCTGGATTGAGCGCTTCTTTGAAGCCTTCAGCCTGGAGCGCGGCCTGGCGGCCGGCGGCCTGCTGGCCCTGGCCGGCCTGGTCATCCTGGTCACGATCCTGGCCCAGTATCTGGCCGGCTTCCAACCGGAGCGCTTCAACCAGCTGATCAACCTGCACCAGGCCATCGCCGCTTCGACCTTGTTGATGCTGGGGGCGCAAATCATGGCCTCGTCGTTCTTCATCAGTCTGTTGGAAATCCATCGCCAACACGCCGGCCGCTGACCTCGGCATGGCCCCGCCGCGCATCTCCATCCTCCTGCTGACCCTCAACGGCGGCCCGCGTCTGGAAGAAACGCTGGCCGCTCTGGCGCGCCAGACCCTGGCCGGCGCGGCCGAGCTGGTGGTGATTGACTCCGGCTCCACCGACCAGACGCTGGCGGCGGTCCAAGGCCGGGCGGACCGCCTGCACCAATTGGCGCCGGGCGAGTTTGGCCACGGCCGCACACGCAACCTGGCCGCTCGCCTGGCCCAGGGCGAATGGCTGATCTATCTCTCCCAAGATGCGGTCCCCTGCGACGACCACTGGCTGGAAAAGCTGACGCGCCACCTGACCGAGCCGGAGGTGGCGGCCGTGTTCGGCCGGCAATTGCCGCCCGCCGACGTCGGCCCGATCGAGACGTTTTTCCTCGAGCAAACCTATCCGGCGCAGGCCTTTGAGCACTCGCCGCTGGCCCAACCCCGGAAGCCCGGCGGCATCCGCCGCATCTTCTTTTCCAACGTCAACTCCGCCATCAAGAAGTCGGTCTGGGAACAATGCCCATTCCCGGAGAACGTGGTGATGAGCGAGGACGCGGCCTTTGCGCGCGCGGCGCTGGCGGCCGGCTACCGCATCCGCTACGATCCCGAGGCGGCCGTGCGGCACGGTCATCGTTACACCCTGGCCCAGCTTTTCCGCCGCAACTTCGACAGCGGCTATTCGCTGCGCGAGATCAGCGCCGACCGCTGGAGCGATGTAATCCGGTTGGGCGGCGGGTATGTCTGGACTGAGCTGCGCACATTGGCGCGCCAAGGCCAATGGGCGCTAATGCCGTACGCGGTGCTGTACGAGCTTGTAAAGAGCGCGGGGTTCGCGGCCGGCAAGGCGGGCCATCGGCTGCCCGCCTGGCTGCGCCCTAAGCTCTCCCTGCACCGCGGCTATTGGGCCAGCGCCCCCGAACCGTGACCACCGTCGCCGTCGTTATCCTAACTTACAACAGCCAGCCCTTTCTGGAAGCGTGTCTGGCGAGCCTCCCGGCCCAACAGCCGGCGCCCACGGTGGTGGTGGCGGATAACGCCTCGCCCGACACCACCGCCGCCTGGGTGTCCGGCCAGCATCCCGAAGTTCGGCTGCTCGAACTCGGCGGCAATTGGGGCTTCGCCGGCGGCTACAACCGCGCCCTGGCCCAGGTGGACGCCGACTGGTTCGTGCTGCTCAACCCGGACGCGCGGCTCGCGCCCGGCTGGCTGGCGGCTTTGCTGGCCTTCGCCGCCGATCATCCCCAAGCCGCGATCCTGGGCGGCAAACTGCTGTTCGACCGGCCCGCCGCGCCCGGTCCCCGCACCCTGCAGAGCGCGGGCGCGCTCGTGACCAACGCCGGCACCGCTTTCGAGATCGGCTGGGGCGAACCCGACCAGGGTCAGCACGATCAGGCGCGCCCGACCGCCGCCATCCCTGGCGCCGCGCTGCTGATCCGGCGCGCCGTGTGGGAAGCGCTAGGCGGTTTCGACGCCGAGTATTTTGCCTATCTGGAAGATGTGGACCTATGCTGGCGGGCTTGGCTGGCCGGCCACGAAATCTGGTATGTGCCGGCGGCCGAAGCCTGGCACTACTACGGAGCCGCGGCGGGCGGCCGCGCCTCCTCTCTGCGCGTGCGCCTGATGCAGCGCAACCGTCTGGCCAACATGGTTAAACACCTGGAAGCCGGCACCCTGTTGAGCGGCCTGGTGACGTCCACGGCTTACGACGTGTACCGCATGCTAGAATTCGCGGCGCGGGGCCGCTGGGCCGGCCTGCGCGCGCTGGCGGCCGGCACCGGAGCTTTTAGCCGCGCCCTGCCCGGCCTGCTGGCGCAACGCCGGCGCCTGCAAAGCACGCGCCGCCGCACCGACGCCGATTTACGCCGGCGCGGCTTGCTGGTGCCGGCCTGGGCCGCCTTTCGGGAGTATCGCCGGCTGGCCGGGTTGGCCCGGTCTCGCGACCGTTGAGTGGGGAGACGCGTGTGTTCGCTCGCCTGACTGAAATCTTCCGGTATCGGGAAGCCGCCCGGCTGCTCACCTTGCGCGAATTGAAGGTCCGTTACAGCAACTCAACGATGGGCATTGTCTGGAGTCTGTTCCACCCATTGCTGCTGACGGTGTTCTTCTCGATCGTGTTTTCCGTGGCCATGCCCAGCCCGATTGCCAATTACCCGATCTTCTTCCTGGCCGCGCTCCTGCCCTGGAATTTCTTCAATGTCTCGGTGGTAGGTTCCACCAATACGATCACCGGCAACCACTCGCTGGTAAACCGCGTCTACTTCCCGCGCGAGATCCTGCCGCTGGCGGTGGTGGCCGCCAACGCGCTCAACTTCCTGGTGGCGCTGGCGCCGCTGGCGCTGCTCATGCTGGTCTTCGGCGTGCCGTTCACCTGGGCGCTGCTCTGGCTGCCGGTCCTGATCTTGGTCCAGTTCGCGCTGAGCAGCGGGCTGGCCCTGGCCTTGTCCGCGCTCAACGTCTACTTCCGCGACGTGCAGCAAATCGTCGAAGTTCTGATGCTGCCCTGGTTTTTCCTGACACCGATTGTGTATTCAAGTGAACTGATCACCAACGCCACCGTCCGGCAACTGGTGTTCGTGGCCAACCCGATGGCCAGCCTGGTGACCTTCTACCGGCAGGCGATCTATTTTGGGCAGACACCGGACTTCGGCATGCTGGCCGTCGCCGGGGCAGAAGCGGGGCTGGTATTGGTGGCGGGCCTGATCATCTTCCGCCGCGCCAGTCCGCATTTTGTGGATGAAATTTAAGCCCTGGCCGGCCGACCGCGTTTTCTTAGCCGGGTGCCTGACCGTCCGGCTGGCACTGGGCCTGGCGTACAGCCAGATTGTCCCGCCTTGGGAATCCTACGACGAGCCCGGCCACTTCCAATACGCGCGGTATCTCGCCAAATACCACCGCCTGCTCCAGCCTGGTGACCCGGAGGCGGACGCCATCTGGTCACGCTTCCAGCCGCCGTTGTATTACCTGCTCATCGCCCCGGTCTTGGCGCTGTTTGACCTCGGCGCGCGTGTCCCCGAGATCACGCTCAACCCGTTCCTGGCCAATGGCGACGCCGGCGTCAACTATGCCGTGACGCCCGCGGAGCCGGCCGGACTGGAAGCGCAAATCACGCTGGCGCTGCGCGCCGGCCGCGCGGTGAGCGGCCTGCTCAGCGCGGTGAGCGTGATCTTTGTCTATTGGACAGCGCGCCGGCTCTGGCCGCAGAAGCGGACCACCGCGCGGCTCGCGGCGGTGCTCTACGCGTTCTGGCCGCAGTCCATCTTCATCGGCAATATGCTGACAAACGATCTGCTGGTCAGCGGCCTGGCGGCCCCGGGCCTGTATCTAAGCGTGGTCACCCTGCAAGACGGGCTGAGCGTAAAACGGCTGGCCGGCCTCAGCGCCCTGATCTGTGCGGCTTTGCTGACTAAACTGAATGGGCTGGCTTTAATTCCAGTCGCGGTGGTGCCGCTGGCGCTGGCCGCGCGGGCTCGCGTCCGGTTTACCCCGCGTTTAGCGCTGACCCTGATGGGGCTGATCGGGTTGATAGGGGCGGCGCTCGCCTGGCTAGGCACCCTGCCGTTTGTCACCGGCCAGGTCTTCCAATGGGCCACTGTCCAGCGCTTCTGGGCAAACCTGACCACGCTCGGCGGCAACGCCGGCGGCGCCGCCTGGTTGCGCACCGCCGGCTATGGCTTTTGGACCTTCTTCGCGTCCTACGGCTGGGGCAACCTCGAAACCTTTGGCTGGCTGTACTGGGCCTGGCTGGCGGGCGCGCTGGCCGCCGGCGCTGGCCTGGTGACGGGGCGGCGCCGGCCCTATCCCCCGGCCATCCTGATCACCCTGACCCTCACGCCGCTCAGTGTCATCGCGTTGTCGGCGGCCCTGTCCATCGCCCAAGACGATGTGTTCCTGCTGGTGGGCCGCTACTGGCTGCCGGCGCTGCCAGCGGTAGTGTTCCTGCTGGTGGGCGGTTGGCAGGCTTTCAGGCCGGCGCGGCTGGGCCACTGGCCATTGCGCGCGGCGGCGCTGGTCGTCGTCTTCGCCAGTTGGGCGGCTCCGTTCGCCATCATCGCCCCCGCCTATGCCAAACCCGGGCCGATGACGGCCGAACAGGCGGCGCGGCTGATCCCGGCGGACGCCGTCTTCGCCAGCGTCATCCGGCTGCTGGGCTACGTGCCGCCGGCGCCCAGCCTCCCCGGCCAGCCGACCCAGTTAAGCGTGTGCTGGGAAGCGTCTCAGCCGCTGACGGCCAATTATCCGGTGCGGTTGGAACTGATCGGCCCGGACGGCCAGGGCTACGGTGCGCGAAGCACCTATGCCGGCGGCGGCAACTATCCCACGCGCCTATGGACCGCCGGCCGGCCGTTCTGTGACACCTATGAAGTCAAGGTATGGGACAGCTTTCCCGCGCCGGCGGTGGGCCGGCTGCGGCTGAGCGTGCAGGACCGGTTCCTGGGCGCCAACCTGCCGGTGACGGACAGCGCCGGACACGCGCTCGGCCAGGATGTACGCGTGCCGATCAGCGTGCGGGCCGCCCACCCGCCGCCGGCGCCGGCGGTCAGCCTGGAGTATCGGTTCGGGGAGCAACTTAAACTGCTAGGCTATACCGCCACGCCGCTGCCCGGCAACACAGGGGTGCGGATCAGCCTGCTGTGGGAGGCCGGCGCCGCCCCGCGCGACGACTATACGGTCTTTGTCCATCTCCGCGACACCCCGAGCACGGCCTTCGCTCAGAACGACGAAGCTCCGCGCGGCGGCGCCTACCCCACCAGCGTCTGGGCGGCCGGCGAGCGCGTCAGCGACGAGCATGTGCTGACCTGGCCGGCCGGCATCACGCCGCCGCCGCTGACCTTATATCTGGGCGTCTATCGCAGCGCCGACGGCATCCGGCTGCCCGTGGTGGACGGCCAGGGCCGCGTGGTCCCCAACGGCGAAGTCATTCTGCCGTGGCCGTGAGGTCCAGCACCGCAAACACCCAGGCCGCGCCGTTGCTGTAAAGCAGGCGGTAACGCCCGGAAGCCAAAAAGGCCTCCGGTTTCAGATGCCCGCCGCGGGCGCCGATATAGACGTGGGTGACGCCGGCCTCCCGCAACAACGCCAGGAACTCCGGCGCCTCGGCGTCCACATCACCCAGCGCGGCCAAACGCTCGTTGAATTCCCGGACCACCGGCTCCCAATCCGCCTGATAGAGATAATCCACCGGCGGCATGGTCGTGCGGCGGCCGGCGAGCGGCCACAGCCAAGCGCCCCCATCCGGCGCCGCCCACAATGAGCCTTGCCAATGCCAGCTGTTGGTCAGAAACACCGCTTCCGCCGGGGTGTGCGCGGCCACCCAGGCCAGCGCCGGCGCATCCGCTGCGGCCGCCAACGCAGTGCTGGGATTGACCACCGCCACCTGAGCGCGCCAACCGCGCAGGCCCGCGTACGCCAGCCCGCCGATCAGGCCGGCGCGCAGCGCCCCGCCCAGCCAGCGCCGCCAGCGCTCCGGCCGCCCAGCCAGCCGCGCCGCCCCCCGCTGGACCTCCGCCACCGCCCACCCCGCCAGCACCGCGCCGGGCAGGAAAAGCGAGATCGCCCAGGCGTTGTTGTTGACCAGCCAGGAACTCGGGCCGAGGTTGATAACCGCCAGGGTCAGGGCCAGCCACAGGCCCAGCGCCCACACCGCCGGCCGGCGCCGGGCCAATCCCCACAGCAAGCCCAGGCCGGCCACCCCCAGCCAAACGCGTTCTAATTCGCTGCGGAAATACTCGACCGGAAAATTGTTGTAGCCCTCCGCCGCCGCCAGGGTGGAGGGGGATTGAAGCGCCGGCCACACCCAGTGCACGGCCAGCCGCGCCAGCCACGGGCCGGCCAAGAGGGCCGCGCCCGCGCCCGCGCCCAGCAGGGCCGCCAGGCCGCGCCCGCGCCGCACCAGCAGCACCGCCCCCACAAACGTGGCGAAGAAGACCAGGACCCGGTAATGCACCAGCGCCAGGCCGGCCGCCAGACCCGCCGCCATCAGCGCCCAGCCCAAGCGCTGCTCCCGGCTGAGCGCCGGCGCCCCCAGCCGCCAAGCCGCCAACAGCAAGGGCGCCAACACCAGCAGGCCCGTCAACTGCGTGTACCGTCCCCATGAAACGTAGTAGGCCGGGAACAGCGAGACGAGGCCTACCACGAAGGCGCCGGCCAGGCCGGCTCCGCGCCGGCCGGTGAGCGCCTGCGCCAGCGCGCCGGCGGCCAACGGCATCAACCCATTCAAGACCTGGCCCAGCCACAGGAAGGTCTCTGGCAGCGCCGCGCCAGTGAGCCACTGCAGGGCCACGGCCGTCACATGAAAACCAAAGTGGTACGTGAACGCCTCCACCGGCAGCACCGGCTGATACCCGGCCGGCACTTGGCCGGTCTCCGCCAGCAAGCGGGCGATGACGGCGTGATGGGGCGAATCCACCCACATCGGAAACGCCAGATCCCGCACCGCCAGAAACCGGGCCGCCAGGCCCACGCCCAGCACGGCCAGCCACGCCCACGCAAACCCGGTGAGGGGTGGGCGGGGCCGGCCCGCCGAGCGCCAGCGCCCCAAGGCGCGCGCCAGCACCACACCGCCGCTCAGAAGATAAGCCGCGCTCAAGCTGACCGGCCCCCAGCGCAGGCCGGCCACCGTCGTCCATTGCCAGGCGAGCGGCGCCGCCGCGAGGCTCAGGGCCAGGGCCAAACTCCAGGCTTCCACCGCCGAGCCGGGCGTGAAGCGTCGGCGCAGCAGATCCAGGATCAGCCAGCCGGGCGCGAACAAGATCAACCCGGCCGGCAGCGCCCAGCCCAGCGCCGCGCCCAGCTCGGCGAGCAGGCGGCGGCCGGCCGCCTCCCACAGCAGGGTATAGAAGGTGGTAAAGCGCAGGTCGCCGGCCGCCAGGTCAGCGCCGGCGCGCAACTGCCCGGCCGGGTAGCCGTCCGGATCATACGCCCACACGGTCGCCCGTTGATCGCCGGCCCCCTCGATCCGCAGCACAAACAGCCGGCCGGCGGCCTCGGGCACCGGCGGGAAATCCAGGCGCAGCACCGCGTTGTGTTCAAAGGCCGTGAACGTCCGCGCCGCCAGTTCCACCCCCTCCGCCGTGTGGACGCTCAGCGTCAGGGGATGCGCGGCCGGCGCATCGCCATAGACCACGGCCAGCACCTCAATGGCGGAGAAACCGGCGCGGCCGGCGATAAAGGTTTGGGTGAGCGGCTGCGCCGCCGTCGGCATCGGCGCCGGCCGAGTGAGGCGCGGCTGATCCTGATCGCTGGCGGTAATCGGAGCCGGCCAGGCGAGCGCGAGGCCGGCCGCCAGCGCGGCCAGCCGCCAGAGCCCGGACCAGATTGGACGAAGAGACTGAAGGGGAAACACAGGAGCTATTATAATGACCGGCGTGAAGACTCCCGCCCAGCGGCTGCTCATGGGAGCTTTGGCCGCGCTCCTGACGACCGCCAGTTTAGCCGCGTGGCTCCCGCCGCTGGATCCCGCCGCCGCGC
>JAGOBN010000730.1 GCA_017999235.1 Anaerolineales bacterium
CGCGAGGCTGCCGGCCAGATCATCCGGGCCGCGAGCGGACACCGGCATGACCTGGCCGCGGGATTCTACTTAAGCGCCTTGAATGACCGCTTTCCCAGCTCCGATGACGGCCGCCACGCGGGCCACCTGCTCATCGAGCAGCCCCTGGCCGCGCTGCTGCAGGTCCTCAGCCGTCGACTGGAGGCCGACCGTGATGCGCTGCGCCCGGCCGCGCGCTTGCGCGACCGCCTCATCCACGGCCTCGGTCGTCTGCTCGCGCAGCTCGAGACCCTTCAACTGGAGCTTGGCGCGGGTCCGTTTGCCGGAAAAAGGCGCCAGGAGCAGCATGGCGCCGGCCCCCGCCAGCCCGCCCACCAGCAGGCCGGCCGCAAAACTCCCCGGATGGGCGTCGTTCATGACATGTTCCGCAGGGTTTCTTTTCATTCAGACTTCTCCCAATCAACAGTATCGAAATGGATTAGTTCCAGACAGCGCCTGGAATGCGGACCGGGCGCGGGCGCCCAACGAGTGGCCGCCGCGCGATGGGCGGGGATTCTTGCCCGCCCCGCCGCTGCCGGCGATTACGGCGTGTGCTGGCCGCTCTGCGTGGTCTGCGTGACAGCCACAGCCGCCTCACGCGGGCGGTAGAAGATGACCCAGACGATCCGTTCCAGCGCCCAGCCCAGCAAGGCGTACACCAGCATGGCGATGATGGACGAGAGCTCCAGCACCGCGCCGCCGGCCGCCGGCGCCGCCGTCAACCCCATGAACGGGAAGACGAACAGGTCGCTTAAGTTGTAGACCAGCATCGCAAACGGATTGGAGGCATCGGCGGCGATCAGCTTCAGCATGATGCGGAAGGCGATCAGGGCTTCCAGCAGACCCAGCAGCAGCCAGATGATATAGGTGGCTTTGAAGGTGAAGACCCGGCGGTCCAGGCCCGGTTCACTTTGTGACGTTCGGACTTCGGAAACGTGACGCTCTGACATAGTGACCTCGCTTCGCTAATTCAAGTCATCCGGGCTGTTCGCCACGCACTGGCTCGCCGGTGCGCGGGCGTCCCTGGCGCCGGCGATGTTTGGCCACCGCCGCGGGTCCCCTCCATCGTCCGGGTTAGGTGGGGCGTAATCAAAGCATAACGGGCGCGAGTCTCAAGAGCGTCACAAGCCGGCCCCGGACGCGGCCGCCAAACGCATGGCTTAGATTTGTTGCGGCTTGGTTGGGGAAGAGGGCGGTCAGACGCAGACGGCGGGAGGCCAAGCCTGGTCCGACCCGGCCTTACTGATCGAGATGACAGGTATAGCAGTAAGGCCGCGCCAGGGGAGGCTGGCTGTCCAGAAATAGCGCCGGGCGGCCGGGCGGGCGAAGAACCGGCTGATGAACGACGACCTGGCCGACGGCCGCCGACGCCGCGCCTGGGTCAGCGGCCAGCGCCGTCCAGCCGCCCTCCGCCGCCAGGATGAAGGTCAACTGGGCGGCTGGGCGCGGCCCCGCGGCATCGGCAGGCAACTGGGCCGGCGCCACGCGCTCGGCAATCACCAGATCGCCCACCGCGGCCGCGGACAGCGCCCAATGATCGGCCAGAGCCGGCGTGGCAAAAATCAAAGTCAGACTGACCGTGAGCGCGCACAACCCCGTTATCACAGTGATCTGTTTCATAGTTGTTTCCCCGGGGGCCAAGCTGGCCGGGCTAGAAGCCGCTGGCCAAAGAACGGCTCGCCGGCTTCTAGCGCCACACACAGCTTTGGAACTTCGCGGTTACTGAGAAGATTCTAATGAGGGCGCGTCTCAAAAGCGTTATAGGCCGGGGTCAGCGGTAAGCCGGCCGAGCTTGGGCCTATGACGTATTTGAGACCCTCGGCCGGTACACTTTGAGCATCATCCGGCCAGCGGCCAGCCAAGCGCTGCGCTCTGTAAGCCCGGCGCCGTTAGCGCGGCGGGTGAGGCTCTGCCGCCGGGGCCAACTCAGGACCCGGCCAGAAAGGTCAAACGACGTGATCAAAACCGGGTTCGGCACACGCCCGCAATCAGCCGAAGAAGAACGCGCCAACAGTCTGAGCCACGGCCTGGGCTTTGTGGCGGCGCTGGCGGCCGGGGCGTTTCTGATTTTGACGGCCATCCAGCGCGGCCCGGCCAGCTTTGTCGCGGGCGCCAGTGTGTTCTCGGGCACGATGGCCCTGACCTATCTCGCCTCCATGCTCTATCATGGCCTGCCCCCCAGCCGCGCGAAGCGCGTGCTGCTGGTGTGCGATCATGCCGCGATCTATCTGCTGATTGCGGGCACCTACACGCCGTTCACGCTCGGCGTGCTGGCAGGTCCGTGGGGCTGGGCGCTGTTCGGGCTGGTGTGGGGCCTGGCGGCAGCCGGCGTCGCTTTCAAAATAATCGGGGGCGCCGCCCGGTATCCCATCCTCTCCACCGGCCTCTACCTGGGCATGGGCTGGCTCTTTATCATCGCCGTCGGGCCGCTGTGGCAGCGCATGCCGCCGGCCGGGCTGCTCTGGCTGCTGGCGGGCGGCCTCGCCTACACGGCCGGGGTCTGGTTCTTTGTCACCGAGAAGGTGCGCTACAACCATCTGATCTGGCACTTCTTTGTCCTGGCCGGCACCGCCTGCCACTTCGTCGCGGTCTGGCAATATGCGGGTTAACCGGATGCACAGCGCCTGGCCGCGATAACAGCGGCGGGCAGGATCAAATCCACTGGCGACACCGCCGGCCGGCGGCCAGCGGCCCTAACCGGATTTACCCAACCCTAAGACCGTCGAGGCGGCCGGCCGCCTCGATGGTCTTTTGTTTAAGTTGAACTGAACGGCCTGGCGCATCAATTTCCATCCGAGTCC
>JAGOBN010000731.1 GCA_017999235.1 Anaerolineales bacterium
GTGCTGGTGCAGACCAACGCCGAATTGCAGGCGCTGCGCGCGTCGCTTGAGATCCGGGTGGAGGCGCGGACGCACGACCTGGCCGAGGCGCAGACCCGCACCCAATTGCTGCTCCGGGAAGTCAACGAGACCGCCCGCATTGCGCGGCTGGCGAGTTTTGATCTGGACCTGGTGCAGCAGACAGTAAGCTTGAGCGATAACTTTTTTGAGCTGTTAGGCACGCGCGCGGAGGTCCACGGCCGCGCTTTGCCGGTGACCGTCGCCGTCGAGCGCTTTATCCACCCGCAGGATGGCGCCGGCCTGCTGGCCGAGATCCAGCGTCAGGTGGCGGAGGGCCAGGCCGAATTTGAGACGCAGGCCCGCTTCCGGCATGCCGGCGGCGAATTCCGGTTTATGACCCTGCACTTCCGCGTAGACCGGGCGCCGGATGGAAGCGCCGCGCGCGCCCGCGGCGCCATCCAGGACATTACCGAGCGCCAGCGGGTGGCGGAGGAGCTTCTGCGCTTCCGCTACAGCCTGGATCGCTCCACCGATGCGGTCTTCATGACCGACACCCAGGGCGTGATCCAGTACGTCAACACCGCGTTTGAGAAGACCTACGGCTACAGCGCCGCGGAGGCGATCGGCCAGACGCCGCGCCTGCTCAAGTCCGGCCTGCTGGGCGCCGAGCAGTACCAGTATTTTTGGCAGACGTTATTTAACAAGCAGGTGGTGGCGGGCGAGATCGTCAACCGCACCAAGGACGGCCGGCTCATCCCGGTGGAAGGCGCCAACACGCCCATCCTCAACACGGCCGGCGAAATCATCGGCTTCATGGCCATTCATCGCGACATCACCGAGCGCAAGCGGTCCGAAGCCGCGCTGGCCAAGCGCGCCGCCGAACTGGAAATCACCACCCAGCTGGCCACTTCCATCGCGCGCATCGCCGATCCGGAAGTGATGCTGCAGACGGTGGTGGACGAGGTCAAAGCCAGCTTCCAGCTCTACCACGCGCACCTCTACCTGCTGAATGAGGCCGGCGACCGGCTGGTGCTGCGCGCCGGCGCCGGCGCCGCCGGCCGGCAGATGGTGGCCCAGCACCGCACGATTGCCTTCGACCACCCGCACTCGCTGGTGGCCCGTGCCGCGCGCACCCGCGCCGGCGTGGTGGCCAACGACGTGCGGCTGGAGCCGGACTTCTTGCCGCACCCGCTCCTGCCCTTGACGCGCTCCGAGCTGGCCGTGCCGCTGGTGGTGGCCGACGACCTGCTGGGCGTGCTGGATGTGCAGGCGGAAGCGGTGGAGCACTTCACGCCGGAAGATGTGCGCATTCAGACCATCCTGGCCGCGCAGATCGCCGTGGCGTTGGAGAACGCGCAGTCCCGGCGCCGCTCCGAGCAGGCGCTGCGCGAACTGGACGCGCTGACCCGCCGCCTGACGCGCGAAGGCTGGAGCGATTACCTGACGCAGAAGGGCGACCCGCACTTGGGCTACATCTTCGCCGACGACACCGTGCGGCCGCTGCTGGCCGGCGGGGAACCGACGGACGCGGCCCTGACCCGCCCGATCTTGATGCGCGGCGAGCCGGTGGGCCGGCTGGCAGCGGCCGGCGCGCCGGCTGCGGATCAGGCCGAATTGACCGTGATCCTGGACGCGGTGGCCGACGGCTTGAGCACGCACATTGATAACCTGCGTCTGTCGGAGCAGACCCGGCAGGCGCTGGCGCAGACCGAGACGCTGTATGCCATCAGTTCGCAAGTCTCCAACGCGGTCAGCCTGGAAGCTGTGCTGCAAGCGCTGCTGCAGCCGGCCATCCATGCCGAGGCGCTCTTCGGCCAATTGCTCGTCTTTGATTTTGAGGCGCCGGGCCGGCTGAGCGCGGTGGCCGTGGTGGCGGAATGGCACCGGTCCGGGCCGGCGCCCAGCGGCCTCGGCGGACGCCGCCCGGCGGCGGGCTTCCCCCTCGCGCCGCTCACCACCGCCCGGTTGATGCTGGTGGAGAATGCGGCCATCGACCCGCGCCTGAAACCGGACGCGCGCGGCTATCTGGAAGCGCTGGGCGCGCGCGCCGCCGCGGTGCTGCCGCTGCACGCCGGCGGCCGGCCGCTCGGCCTGGTGCTCATCGGCTGGGAAGAGCCGCGCGCCTTTGCCGAGGCCGAAGCCCGCCTGTACGAGGCGCTGGCCGCCCAGGCGGCGGTGGTGGTCAACAACCGCCTGCTCTTCGAGCAGACCCGCCAGCGCGCCGACCGCGAAGCCATCATCAACGCCATCAGCCAGAAGATCCAGGGCACCACCTCGGTGCCGGGCGCGCTGGAGACGGCGATCCACGAACTAGGCACGGCGCTGAAGGCCCGCCGCGCCACGGTGACCCTAAACCTGGCGGCCGAGGCGCCGGCCGGCGAACCGGCGCCGGCGGGGGGCGAGAGGTAAGCATGCCGTACGTCATCGCCATCTGGCATCAGAAGGGCGGGGTGGCTAAAACCACCACGGCGCTCTCCGTGGGCGCGGGCCTGGCGGAACGCGGTCAGTCTGCCTTGCTGCTGGATCTGGACCCGCAGGGCAACCTGACCAGCGGCCTGGGGCTGGACCCGGAGCAGATGCGCGCCTCGGCCGCCGATATCCTGCTGGGCAATGAACTGCTCTCGCAGGTGGCCTGCGAGACCAGCGTGCCGGGCCTGGACCTGGTGCCTTCCAATCCGGACATGGTGACCCTGCCGCGCTGGCTGCATCTGCGGGAGAAATACGAGCCGCTCCTGCGCGACAGCCTGGCCCGGCCGGAAGTGGCACACTATCAATATGTGCTGATGGACTGCCCGCCGCTGCTGGGG
>JAGOBN010000732.1 GCA_017999235.1 Anaerolineales bacterium
CCGGCGCGCCGGCCTAATACCCGTTCGTCGGATAAAGCTGGACCGGCAGCCCCGCTGGACGCTTCCGCGGGGGGACCCGCACCCATCTGGTCTAGCCGGCCCTAACGGTACGACTCGGCCTGCAGGGTGAACAAGCGCGCATAGGTGCCGGCCTGCGCCAGCAGCCGATCGTGCGTTCCGGTCTCCGTGATACGGCCGCCCTCGATCACGTAAATGCGGTCCGCCATCCGCACGGTGCTGAAGCGGTGGCTGATCAGCACCGCCATCCGGTCCTCGGTCAGCGCCCGGAACTGCTGGAAGACCCGCAACTCGTTCTCGGCGTCCAGAGCCGCCGTCGGCTCATCCAGCACAATCAGCTCGCAATCCCGCATAAAGGCGCGGCCCAGGGCGATCTTCTGCCACTCGCCGCCGGACAGGTCGCGCCCGCCGGAAAACCAGCGCCCGAGCGTGGTCTCGTAGCCGTCCGGCAAGCCGCTGAGAACCGGGTGCGCGCCGCTCTTCTCCGCCGCGGCCGTAATGCGGGCGCGATCACCCAGGGCGTCGATCTGGCCGAAGCCGACATTCTCAAAAGCCGGCAGGTGGTAGCGGACAAAATCCTGAAAGATCACGCCGATGCGCTGGCGCAGGTCGGTCGGGTCATACTCGCGCAGGTCCACGCCATCCAGCAGCACCTGGCCGGCCGTGGGATCATACAGCCGCGTGAGCAGCTTGATGAGCGTGGTCTTGCCGGCGCCGTTCGGCCCCACCAGCGCGATCTTCTCGCCGGGCTGAATGAGCAAGTTGATCTCGCGCAGGACCGGCTCGGCGTGGCCGTCGTAAGTGAAGGAGACGTCCCGGAATTCCACCCCCCGCTCCACGCGGCGCGGCGCCGGCCGGGGCTGGGCGGCCACCGTCATGCGCGGCTGCAATTCCAGAAAGGCGAACAAGTTGCTCATAAACAGGCCGTTTTCGTACAGGTCGCTCAGCCCGTAGAAGATCGACTCAAACATCCCCTGGCTCGAACGCGAGATGCCCAGATAAAGGGTCATATCGCCCAGCGTAATCTCCCGGCCCACGGCGCGCCAGACGATCCACGCGTAAGCGCCGTAATACGAGAGGGTGGCCAGCAGCCCCCAGCCGAGCGCGGCCAGGCTGCGCTTCTGGGCGACGGCCTGATCCTCGCGCAGGAACTTCCAGAACAGATCGGCGTAGCGGCCGAGCAGCGGCTCGCCCAGGCCGAAGAGCTTGACTTCTTTAACCGCGTCGTAATCGGTGAGCAGATGCTCCAGATATTGCAGCCGGCGCGCTTCCGGGGCGCGCCAGGAGAGCACGCGGAAGTTGAGCTCGGCGTAGCGGCTCTGGGCGATGAAGGCCGGCAGGGTGGCCGCGAAGAGCAGCACGGCCAGCCAGGGGCTGAAGCGCAGCAGCAATGCGGCGAAAGAAATCAGCGTCAGGGCGTTTTGAATCAGAAAGAAACCGCCGTTAACGATCTGCAGGCTGCGCCAATCCGCCTCGCGCCGCGCGTTCTGGAGCTTGTCGTAGAACTCGGCGTTCTCAAAATGCGTCAGGTCCAGCGTCAGCGCCTTGCGGATGATGCGGCTGTTGATGGCCAGGTTGATGCGGGCATGCAGGACATGCTCGGCGAAGCTGCGCGCCTGGCTGTTGGCGGCCTGCGCCACCAGCAGGCCAAATTCCAGCGCCAGGTACGGCCAGGCCGCCTGCAGGCCGGCCGCCGCGCCGGCCTGGGTGTTGATGGCGGTCACCACCGTGTCCACGATCAATTTACCCACCCAGGCTTGGCCGGCCGGCAGGGCCGCGCCCACCAGGGTGCAGACCAGCATGCCGGCGGCCGAGGCCGGGTGCGCGCTCCACACCAGCGCAAAGGCGCGGCGGATGTTGACGGCCGAATCGATCAGTTTGCGCTGGCGCTCGGCCAGCCACGGGCGGAGATGAGACCAACGATTTTGCATGCCGGAATGGTAACATGCGGCCGGCGCGCCGGCCGCCTACACGAACAGGCGGGCGGCGGCGCTGTGACTCAGGAGTGAGCGGATGTCCGTCTATCTGTACAGCCTCTACGCGCTGCTGAATTTCTCCCTGCTGGTGTGGGCGGTCCGGCTCTGGCGGCCAGCCCGGCCGGCCGGCACCGGCTTCCTGGCCCTGGTGTTGTTCGGGCTGTTCTACGACAACGCCCTGGTGGCCGCCGGCCGTTTCGTGCCAGCCGGCGACCTGCTGTTGGTCTTCAGCTATCCGCGCTTTGCGCTGCACCAATTGGTCCTGCCGTGGATCATCGTTTCGGCCTTTGAGCTGGCGCGCCAAGCCGGCCTGACCTGGACCCACGGCGCCCGGGCCGCGCGTCTGGCCTGGGCCGGCGCGGCGGTGGTGATGGTGATCGGCGTGGCCACCCGGCTGGTCCCCCTGCGGCTGGAGCCGGAGGTGGTGGACGGCCTGACACGCTATGTGGCGCGCGGCGTCAGCGGCCCGCCGCTGGTGAGCGTGCTGAGCATCGGTTTCGTGGGCTTCGTCGGGCTGAGCCTGTGGCGCGCCGGCCGAGGACCGTGGATCGCGCTCATCGTGCTGGGGGTCTTCATCGGCGAGGGACTGCCCATCCCGGCCGTGCGCCTGGTGCTGGGCGCCGGCCTGGAGATTGGGCTGATGGCGGCCCTGCTCGCGCTCACGGCGCGGCTGGGCCGGCGCGGCGCCCCGCTGGCGAACCCCTGACACCCGGCCGCGTGCTGATCCGCAGCGCCGGGCTACCTCACCACCACCGGCAGGAACAACGCAAACCCGCCGCCGGTCTCAGGAATGCTCGGCGTGGCGGTGGCGG
>JAGOBN010000733.1 GCA_017999235.1 Anaerolineales bacterium
CGCCGTGCAGCTCAAGAAGAACTACGTCAGCTACCATCTGTTTCCGGTCTACATGCGCCCCGAATTCCTGGCCGCCCTCTCGCCGGAGCTGCGCCGGCACATGCAGGGCAAGGCGTGTTTCAACTTCAAACGCGAGGATAAACTGTTGTTCACGGAGCTGGCCCGGCTCACCGCGGCCTGCGCGGACTGGTTCGCCGCGGAGTACTCCGCATGAGCGCGGCGCCGGTCCGCCCGGCTTCGCTGGCCGAGGTCCAGGCCGCGGTGCGCGCCTACCCGCGCGTTTTTCCGCGCGGCGCCGGCACCAAGCCGGCCCTGAGCACCCCGCCGCCAGACGCGCTCGTCCTGGACCTGACCGGTCTGAACGCGGTCACGGAATACGACCCCGGCGAGTTCACGTTTACGGCCCTGGCCGGCACGCCCGTCGCTGACGTGCAGGCGCTGCTGGCCGAGCACGGCCAGCACCTGCCGTTTGATCCGCCCTTCGCGCCGCTGGGCGCGACGCTGGGCGGCACCGTGGCCGCCGGCCTGAGCGGGCCGGGCCGCTATCGTTACGGCGGCGTGCGCGATTTTATCCTGGGCGTGCGCTGGGTGGACGGCGCCGGCCAGCTGCTCAAGGGCGGCGGCAAGGTGGTGAAGAACGCGGCCGGCTTTGATTACCCCAAGCTCATGGTCGGCAGCCTGGGCCGGCTGGGGGTGCTGGTGGAGGTCACGTTCAAGGTCTTTCCCAAACCGCCGGCCTATGCCACCCTGCGCCTGGAGTGTCCGAAGCTGGCGGAGGCGCTGGAAGCGGTGCGCCGGCTGTACGCCGCGCCATTGGATCTGGAAGCGCTGGATATCCGGCCGGACGCCCGCCAGGTCACCGTCTATGCGCGCCTCGGCGGATTGCCGGAGGCGCTGCCGGCCCGTCTGGAGCGGCTGGGCCGGCTGCTGGGCGGCGGCGATATTGTGGAAGGCCCGGATGACGCCGCGCTCTGGCACGCCGCCCGCGAGTTCGCGTGGCTGCCGCCGGGGACGGCGCTGGTCAAGGTGCCGTTGACGCCGCAACGGATTCCGACCTTAGAGGCGGCCTTGGCGCCGGCCGCGGCCGAGCGCCGTTACAGCGCCGGCGGCCAGGTGGCGTGGGTGGCCTGGCCCGGCCCGGCCGCTGAGCTGAGCGCGGCGCTTCTCGCGCAAGGCCTCTCTGGTCTGATGATCCTGGGGCAGCCCGGGCCGCTGGTCTCTAACGCCGGCGGAGCCTGGGCCGACCCGGTGCTGGGCGCGCCGCGCTCCGCTCACGTTTTTGCCCAGCGCGCCCGCACGGCGCTGGATGCGGCCGGGCGTTTCGTCGTCGGCAACTGATCACTATCCGCCGCTGACTGATAACGGCTCGCTGCCCACTGATCACTTCCCACTGCCCACTACTTCTATGCAGCACACCATCCCGGTTGATCAACTTGGCGCTGAAGGCAAAGTGATGGCCCACGCGATCGAGGCCTGCGTCCACTGCGGCTTCTGTCTCGCGGTCTGCCCCACCTACGCGGTTTTGGGGGAGGAAATGGATTCGCCGCGCGGCCGCATCGTGCTGATGAAATCCGCGCTGGAGGGGTCGCTGACGGTCGACGCAACCCTGCCGTACATCGATCGCTGTCTGGGCTGTTTGGCCTGCACGCCGGCCTGCCCGTCCGGCGTGGCGTACGGCGAACTGCTGCCGCTCTATCGCGCCCACGCCAACCGGCAGCGCCGGCGCGGCTGGGTGGATCGCGCGGCGCGCGCCCTGGTGCATGAGACGCTGCCGTATCCGGGGCGTTTCCGGCTGGCGGCTTCCGCCGGCCGGCTGGGGCAGGCGGTGCGGGGCGCGCTGCCGGCCCAGTTTCAGGCGATGTTGAACCTGCTGCCGGCTCAGGTGCCGGCTGCCCAGCCGCTGCCGGCCGTTTATCCGGCGCAGGGGCCGCGGCGCGCGCGGGTGGCCCTGCTGGCGGGCTGCGTCCAGCAGGCGCTGGCGCCAGACATCAACTGGGCCACCCTGCGGGTCCTGGCCCGCAACGGGGTCGAGGTGGTCATCCCGGCCGGCCAGGGCTGCTGCGGCTCCCTGGGTCTGCACACCGGCGAACTGGAGCGCGCGCGCGGTTTGGCCCGCCAGAATCTGCGCGTCTTTCCGGCGGAGGTGGACGCGGTGCTCACCAACGCCGCCGGCTGCGGCTCCGGCATGAAGGAATACGGCCTGCTGTTTGCGGGCCAGCCGGAGGCCGGCGCCGCCGCCGCTTTTGCCGGCCGCGTCAAAGATGTGAGCGAGTTTCTGGACAGCCTCGGGCTGGTGCCGCCGCCCGCCTGGCCGGCGCCGCTGACGGTGGCGTACCATGACGCCTGCCACCTGGCGCACGCTCAGCGGATCACGGCCGCGCCGCGCCGGCTGTTGGCCGCCATCGGCAACCTGACCGTGGTGGAAGTGCCGGAGGGTGATCTGTGCTGCGGCTCGGCCGGCACCTACAACCTGGAACAGCCGGCGCTGGCCGCCGCGCTGGGGACGCGCAAGGCCAGAAACATTTTGAACACCGGCGCGCAGGCGCTGGCCGCCGGAAATATTGGCTGCCTGATTCAGATTCAGAATCACTTGGCCCAGCAGGGCCAGAGCCTGCCCATTTATCATCCGGTGCAGCTGCTGGATCAGGCCTACGCTTCCGCGTAAGCCCGACTCGTAACCTTGACGCCCATGCTTCCTTCCATCTCTAAGGCCACCCTCACCCTGATCTATGACTACCACTACTGGATCACGGCCCAGGTGTTGGACGCCTGCGCGGCGCTGACGCCCGACCAGTGGCGTGA
>JAGOBN010000074.1 GCA_017999235.1 Anaerolineales bacterium
CGCTTGGCCAGATGTTTGTAGTGGTGATGGATGGCAAAAAAACCGGTCACCAGCAGCGGCACGATGACGATGATGATCCAGGCGCCGTCGCGGAATTTGGTGACCGCGAACACCACCATCACCACCGCCGTGCACACCGCGCCGAAGCCGTTGACGGCCAGTTTGATCTGCCAGCGCGGGTCAAAGCGCAGGGTGGAGCCCGGCTCCTGAACTTCCTCGCCCGGCTTCAACTGACCAGATTTCCACCAGCGGCGGGCCATGCCGGTCTGCGACAGCGTGAAGGACAGAAAAACGCCGATGGCGTACAACGGAATGAGCGCCGTCACGCTGGCGTTGAACAGCACGATCAGCAGGGAAGCGATGAGCGCCAGCACCATGATGCCGCGCGAGAACACCAGCCGGCTGCCCCGGTAGGTCAGCTGGCGCGGCAGGAAACCGTCGCCGGCGTGCAGGGCGGCCAGGCGCGGGAAATCCGCGTAGGCCGTGTTGGCGGCCATGATCAGGATCAATGTGGTGGCCCCGATCACGCCCAGATACAGCGGGCCGCGGCCGTCCAGCGCCGTGCGCGCCAGCTGCGAGATGATGGTCTCGGCCTCCGACGGGACCGCGCCAATCTGATGCGCCAGGAAGGTGATGCCCAGGAACAGCGCGCCCAGGATGGCGCTCATCCAGATCAGGGTGATGCCGGCGTTGCGGCTGCGCGGCTCCCGGAAGGCCGTGATGCCGTTGGAGATGGCCTCCACGCCGGTCAGCGCGGTGGTGCCGCTGGCGAAAGCATGCAGCAAGAGGAACAGCGAGACGGGCTGGAGCGTTTCGGCCAGCATGTGCGGCGGATCCACCACCGGGCTGAGGCCGCCGGTCAGCGCCCGGAACAGGCCAATACCGACCGTCAGCACCATCATCGCCACAAAAAAATAGGTGGGGATCGCAAACGTCAGGCCGGACTCCTTGACGCCGCGCAGGTTGATGAGCATGATGAACAGCACCAGCGCCACGGCGATCGGCACGCGCCACGGGGTGAGGTCCGGAAAAGCCGACGTCAGCTGCGCCACGCCCGAGGAAATCGACACCGCGACGGTCAGGATGTAATCCAGCAGCAGGGCCGCGCCGGCCGTCTGCGCCGGCAGCTCACCCAGGTTGTCGCGGGCCACAATGTACGCGCCGCCGCCGCCCGGATAAGCATGGATGGTCTGCTCATACGAGATGGTGACAATCGCCAGGAGCAGGACGATCGCCACGGCGATCGGGATTGAATAACCGAACGCCAGCGAGCCGGCGGCGGCCAGGATGATCAGGATCTCCTGGGTGGCATAAGCCGTGGACGAAAGCGCGTCCGAGGCGAAGACCGCCAGGCCCACCGCCTTGCCGATGGTCTGGTGCGGGGCGTCGGCCGTCGCCAGCGGCCGGCCGATCAAGAGCGAGACCCACGAGCGCCGCGGCGGGGCGGAGACGGACGGCGGCAGGATGATATTGGCGGCTTCACCGGCGGGATTGATCATGATGTCCTTTGCCTCACAGATGGCTCAACTCTAACGAGGCGGTGTAAGGACGGTGTAAGTGGATTCACGCACCGTATAAGGGCGATATAAAAACAGCGCGGCGGGAGACGCCGGCCTGACGCTATAATCTTAGGATGACTGTGCGTGGAAGCCGCTCGATCTGGCCGCGGGTGTTAACCGCACTGTGGGGCGCGGTGTTGATTGCGGTCATGACGGCGCTCCTGCTGCCGCTGCGCGATCTGGTGGACCGCTCCACCCTGGCCCTGCTTTATCTGCTGCCCGTCGGTTTGAGCACGGCGCGGTGGGGGCTGGCGCCCGGCGCGCTGGCGGCCGGCTGCGCGTTCCTGGCTTTCAATTATTTCTTCCTGCCGCCGTATGGCACGCTGACGGTCCGCCACTCCCAAGACGTCATCATCCTGGGGGCGTTCTTTGTGGTGGCGGTGGTCATCAGCCAGCTGGTGGGCCGGGCGCGCGCTGGCCGCGCCGCCGCCCAAGCCCGCGAGCGCGAGACCGCGCACCTGTATGAGCTCAGCACCGCGCTGGCCAGCGCCCGCAGCGAGGGCGCCATGGCGCGCATCACGGCGGAGCACCTGCGGGGCATCCTGCCGGCGGAGTATGTGGAGGTGGTGGTGCAGCCGGCCGCCGGCGAAGCCGCGCGCACCTATAGCGCGCCGGCGGCGGCCCGTCCGCCCGCCCGCGCCCCCAGCCACACTCTGGCCCTCTCGGCCGCGCACAAAACGCTGGGGGAAGTGCGCGCCTGGCTGCCGCCGGCGGGGTGGAGCGCCGTGGACGACCGGTTCTTGCGCATCTTCGCCAGCCAGTGCGCCCTGGCGCTGGAGCGGGCGCTGCTGGCGCAGAATGAACAGCGGACCAAGGTGCTCGAGGAGAGCGACCGGCTCAAATCCGCGCTCTTGTCGTCCGTGTCCCACGAGCTCCGCACGCCCCTGGCCAGCATCAAGACCGCCGTCACCAGCCTGCGCGGCGACGACACCTTGTGGTCCGATCCGCCGGCGCTGGACGAGCTGCTGGAGGTGATCGAGGAAGACACCGATCTCTTGAACCGCCTGGTGGGAAATCTGCTGGATATGTCCCGCATCGAGGCCGGCGCGCTGAAACCCCGCCGGCAGTGGAGCGTGCTGAGTGAGCTGATCACCAACGTGCTGACCCGCATGCGCCGCGCCACCGGCACCCACCAGCTGGCGGTGGAGCTCCCCGGCGATCTGCCGCTCGTGCCGCTGGACTATGTCCAACTCGAGCAGGTCTTCACCAATCTGGTCAGCAACAGCCTCAAGTACGCGCCGGCCGGCACCGTCATCCGCCTGCGCGCCTGGGTTGAGCCGGCGGATTGGCTCCAGGTCGAGGTCAGCAACCAGGGGCCGCCGGTGGCCGTGGAAAACCTGGAACGCATCTTTGACAAGTTCTTCCGGGTAACGGCCGCCGACCGCGTGACAGGCACCGGCCTGGGCCTCTCGGTCTGCCGGGGGATTGTGGAGGCGCATGGCGGCCGGATCTGGGCCGCCAACCAGCCGCCGCCCGGCGGCCTGGCCTTCCACTTCACTTTGCCGCTCGTCTGGGAGGGCGCCGCCCCGCGGGTGCCGACCGACTCCGAACTGGAGGCCGAATGAGCGCGCCGCATATCCTGGTGATCGATGATGAACCGCAGATCGTGCGCGCGCTGCGGACCGTCCTCACCCACAAACGCTTTCAGGTGTCCACGGCCAGCCGGGGGGAGGACGGGCTGGCGCTGGCGGCCGCCAATCCGCCGGACGTGGTCATCCTGGATCTCGGGCTGCCGGATATGGACGGGTTGGAAATCTGCGCGCGGCTGCGGGAGTGGACGCAAGTGCCGATCATTGTCTTATCGGTGCGCGATACCGAAGCGGAAAAAGTGGCGGCGTTGGATCAGGGCGCCGACGACTATCTCACCAAGCCGTTTGGGATCGACGAGCTGCTGGCGCGCGTGCGGGTGGCCCTGCGCCATCACGCGCTGAACCGGGGCAGCCCGACCCCGGTGGTCAAAGCGGGGCTGCTGGAGATTGACCTGGCCGGCCATCGCGTCACCCGGGACGGCCTGGAAGTCAAGCTGACCGCGACCGAGTTCAAGCTGCTGGCTTACCTGGCCTCGCACGCCGGCCGCGTCTTGACGCACCAGGCGATCCTCACCCACGTCTGGGGCGCGCTGGAAGTCAGCCACACCGAGTACTTGCGCGTGTACATCCGGCAGCTCCGCAAGAAGCTGGAAGCCGATCAAGATCATCCCCAGATCATCGTGACCGAGGCCGGCGTCGGCTACCGCTTTATGGCCAACGCCTGATCCGCCGCGTCCGAACCGGCCGGCCGGCCCCCACCGCCGGCCGCTGCCCGCTCCCCGCCCGTCTTTATCTTTTCTTGACCTCCCCGCCGCGTTTCTTGCCGGCGTCTTGACGTCGAAACCCATAAACTGATGCCAGCCATAGTTCACCTGGGGAGGGTCACATGCTGGATTTGTTCTATCTCGGCCTGACACTGGCCTTTTTTGCGGCCAGCTGGGGCCTGGTCGTCGTCTGTGACCGTCTGATGGAGGACCAGCCGTGAGCCTGCTCTATGCCATCTCAGGCGTGATCGCCGTGGCGCTGCTGATTTATCTCGTCGCCGCCTTGCTCAAACCGGAGTGGTTCGGATGACCCTCGCCAGCTGGTTGCAACTTGTCTTTTACCTGGTCGTCCTCTTGGCGTTGGCCAAGCCGCTCGGCGCGTTCATGGCCCGCGTGTATCAGGGGGAGCGCACCTTCCTCGACCCGGTGGCCGGGCCGGTGGAACGGCTGATCTATCGAGCCGGGGGCGTTAAGGCCGCCGACGACATGGACTGGAAAACCTATGCCGCCGCGCTGCTGCTCTTCAACCTCTTGGGCCTGTTGGCGGTCTATAGCCTGCAGCGGCTGCAAGGAGTTCTGCCTCTAAACCCAGCCGGCCTGGGCGCCATCCCGCCGGACTCGTCCTGGAACACCGCCGTCAGCTTCGCCACCAACACCAATTGGCAGGGTTATGGCGGCGAGGTGACGATGAGTTATCTCACCCAGATGCTGGCGTTGACCGTGCAGAACTTTGCCTCGGCGGCGACCGGCATGGCGGTGGTGATCGCGCTGATCCGAGGGATGGTCCGGCACACGGCGAAAGGCCTCGGCAACTTCTGGGTGGATTTGACGCGCAGCATCTTGTATATCCTGCTGCCGCTATCGGTAATAGTCGCGGTGTTGCTGGTTTCACAAGGCGTGGTGCAGACCTTTGGCGCCTACCCAACCGTCTCGCTGCTGCAACCCACCCTGGACGCGAACGGCAACGCGGTAACTCAGCAAGTGCTGGCCGTCGGCCCGGCGGCGTCGCAAATCGCCATCAAACAACTCGGCACCAACGGCGGCGGCTTCTTCAACGTCAACTCGGCGCACCCGTTTGAGAATCCGACGCCCTTTTCGAATTTCGTCGAGATGTTGTCCATCCTTTTGATCTCGGGCGCGTTGTGTTACACCTACGGCAAGATGGTGGGCGACACGCGCCAGGGCTGGGCCCTCCTGGCGGTGATGACCATCATTCTGGTGGCGTTTCTAGCGCTGGCGGTGGGGGTGGAACAGGCCGGCAACCCGGCCTTCACGACCCTGGGGGTCGATCAAGTGCAGACGGACATCAACCCGGGCGGGAACATGGAAGGCAAAGAAGCGCGCTTTGGCATCGCCAACTCAGCGCTGTGGGCCACGGCCACCACCGCCGCCTCCAACGGCTCGGTCAACGCCATGCACGACTCGTTTATGCCCCTGGGCGGGCTGGTGCCTCTATTCCTGATCCAACTGGGCGAGATCATCTTTGGCGGAGTCGGCTCGGGGCTGTACGGCATGCTGGCCTTCGTCATCGTGGCCGTCTTCGTGGCCGGCCTGATGGTCGGGCGCACACCCGAGTACCTCGGGAAGAAGATCGAAGCTTACGAGATGAAGATGGCGTCGCTGATCCTCCTGCTCCCGATCCTGCTGGCGAAGGTCGGCACCGCCCTGGCGGTGGTGGCGCCGGCCGGCCTGGCCGCCCTCTGGAACACCGGCGGCCCGCACGGCTTCAGCGAAGTGCTGTACGCCTTCTCGTCGGCGGCCGGCAACAACGGCAGCGCCTTTGCGGGCCTGGGCGCGAACAACCCGTTCTACAACACCGCGCTGGGCGTCGTCATGTTCCTGGCGCGTTTCTGGCTGGCCATCCCGGCCCTGGCGATGGCGGGGTCCCTGGTGCGCAAGAAGAAAGTCCCGGCCGGCGCGGGGACCCTGCCCACGCACACGCCGCTGTTCGGCGCCTGGCTGATCGGCGTGATCATGATCGTCGGCGCGCTGAGTTTCATCCCGGCCCTGGCGCTGGGGCCGATCGTGGAACAGCTGATGCTGGGATACTGACCCATGACTGCCCAAATGGCGTCCATCAAGAAACAAACCACCTACCGGCGCGAGCTGTATCAGCGCGCGATCTGGGAGTCCTTTCTAAAACTTGACCCGCGCGTCGAGGTGCGCAACCCGGTGATGTTCGTGGTCGAGGTCGGCAGTATCCTCACCACCCTCCTGTGGGGGCAGGCGCTCTTCGGGCAGGGCGAAGCGCCGGCCGGGTTTATCGGCGCGGTGGCGCTATGGCTGTGGTTTACCGTGCTCTTCGCGAACTTCGCCGAGGCTGTGGCCGAGGGCCGCGGCAAGGCTCAGGCCGAGGCACTGCGCAAGACCCGCCAGGAGACTCAGGCCAAGAAACTGCGCGCGCCTCGGCGTCAAGCCGGGTTTGAGCTGGTGTCGTCCATCGCCTTGAAGAAGGATGACTTGTTCCTGGTCGAGGTCAACGACATCATCCCGGCCGATGGCGAGATCGCCGAAGGCATCGCGTCGGTGGACGAAAGCGCCGTCACCGGGGAGAGCGCGCCCGTCATCCGCGAGGCCGGCGGCGACCGCAGCGCCGTCACCGGCGGCACGCGCGTGCTCTCGGACTGGCTGATCATCCGCGTCACCGCCAATCCGGGCGAGGGCTTCCTCGACCGCATGATCAGCCTGGTGGAGGGCGCTAAGCGCCAGAAGACGCCCAACGAGATCGCGCTCAACATCCTGCTGGCCGGCTTCACCATCATCTTCCTGGTGGTGTGCGCCACGCTGCTGCCGTATTCGTTGTACAGCGTGCAGGCCGCCGGGCAGGGGTCCCCCATCACGATCACGGTCCTGGTGGCGCTGCTGGTCTGCCTGATCCCCACCACCATCGGCGGCCTGATCTCCGCCATCGGCATCGCGGGCATGGATCGCATGATCCAGCGCAACGTCATTGCCATGTCGGGGCGCGCCGTGGAGGCCGCCGGCGACGTGGACGTGCTGCTGCTGGACAAAACCGGCACGATCACGCTCGGCAACCGGCAGGCCGTGGAGTTCGTCGCGGTGGGCCTGACCCCGCCGGAGAAGCTGGCGGAGGCCGCGCAGTTGGCGTCCCTGGCCGACGAGACACCCGAGGGCCGCAGTATCGTGGTGCTGGCCAAAGAAAAATACGGCCTGCGCGCCCGCAGCGTCGGCCCGGGGCCTCTGCCGCTCGCTCTGCGGTTGCCCGCCGGACAAACGACCGGGGAGACCGCCGCGGAAGCGCGCTCGGCCGAGATGCACTTTGTGCCGTTCACGGCCCAGACCCGTATGAGCGGCGTGGATCTGGCGGATGGGACGAGCATCCGCAAAGGCGCCCCCAACACAATACTGGCTCTGATCCAGAGCCGCGGCCATCCCACCCCGCCCGAACTGCAGACTACGGTGGACGCCATCGCCCGCACCGGGGGCACGCCCCTGGTCGTGGCCCGGGACGGCCAGGCGCTGGGCGTGATCCACCTCAAGGACATCGTCAAGGGCGGCATCAAGGAACGCTTCTCGCACCTGCGCAAGATGGGCATCAAGACCATCATGATTACCGGCGACAACCCGCTCACCGCGGCCGCCATCGCCGCCGAGGCCGGCGTGGACGACTTCCTGGCGCAGGCCACGCCGGAGGCCAAGCTCAAACTGATCCGCGAGCATCAAGCCGGGGGCCGGCTGGTGGCCATGACCGGGGACGGCACCAACGATGCGCCGGCGCTGGCCCAAGCCGACGTGGCGGTAGCCATGAACACCGGCACCCAGCCGGCGCGCGAGGCCGCTAACATGGTGGACTTGGACAGCAACCCCACCAAGCTGATTGAGATCGTGGAGATCGGCAAGCAGCTGCTGATGACGCGCGGCGCCCTGACCACGTTCAGCCTCGCCAACGACGTGGCCAAGTACTTTGCCATTATCCCGGCCGCGTTCACGTCCACGTACCCGGCCCTGGCCGCGCTCAATTTCATGGGGCTGGCCACGCCGCAAAGCGCCATCCTCTCGGCCGTGATCTTCAACGCCCTGATCATCATCGCCCTCGTCCCGCTGGCCCTGCGCGGGGTGCCTTACCGCCCGTTGGGCGCGGCCCGCATTTTGCGTGACAACCTGCTGATCTACGGCGTGGGCGGCCTCATCGCGCCTTTCATCGGCATCAAGCTCATTGACCTGCTGCTGGCGGCGTTGGGCCTGGCGTGAACGCCAACGCGGCGCTGGAGCTGGCGGCGGCCCCTGGCCGGCCGCTGAAATAGCACGGATTAGAAAGGTCTAGCCATGCTTTCACAAATTCGTCCCGCCCTGGTTTCCCTGGCGGCCCTCACCCTTATCACGGGCCTGCTTTACCCGCTGACCGTCACCGGGATCGCGCAGGTTGTCTTCCCCCGCCAAGCCAATGGCAGCCTGATCCAGCGGGATGGCCAGGCCCTCGGCTCGGAGCTGATCGGGCAGGCGTTTGATGACCCGCGGTATTTTTGGGGCCGTTTATCGGCCACCGGCGCCTTCCCGTATAACGCCTTCAACGCCGAGACCCTCACCGCCTCCTCCGGCTCCAACTATGGGCCGTTGAATTCCGCCTTGCTCGAGGCGGTCACGGCGCGCGTGGCGGCGCTGCGGGCCGCCGACCCCGGCAACCATGCGGTGATCCCGGTGGACCTGGTCACGGCCTCCGGCAGCGGCCTGGATCCACACATCAGCCCGGCCGCCGCGCTCTACCAGGCAGCGCGGGTAGCCCGCGCGCGCGGTCTCACGGAGGCGGCCGTGCGGCAGTTGGTGGAGCAGAACACGGAGGGCCGGCAGTTTGGGTTTCTGGGCGAACCGCGCGTGAACGTGCTCAAGCTCAATCTCGCCCTGCCGGCTTTGCCGTAAGGCCGCTGGATTCAGCGGGGACGGGCCGGCGTCAGCCGAGTCCGGCGCGCCCGCATTACAATAGACTCCTATCCGGTTATCGGCACAGACCCGGAGCGGTTGGCGCGACACCCAGTGAGCGATGACAGACACCCACACCCTCCCCGAGACCAGCTCGTCACATATTATTGAAACGGCCTCCCGCTATCGGCCGCCGCGTTCCTGGCGGACCTGGCTGATCGGCCGCCCGATGACGACCCGGGAAGCGCCGCACCAGACCATCAGCAAGGCGGTCGGCCTGGCGGTATTTGGCGCCGATGCGCTGTCGTCCATCGCCTACGCGCCGCAAGAGACGCTGGTGATCCTGGCCGCCGCCGGGCCGGCGGCCTTCGGCTATGCGTTCCCCATCGCCGTGGTGATCACGGCGCTGTTAGCCATCGTCACTATTTCTTATCAGCAGACCCTCCAGGCCTATCCGGGCGGCGGCGGCGCGTATACGGTGGCGCGCGAAAACCTGGGCCTGCTGCCCGCGCAGATCGCGGGCGCGGCCCTGCTCATCGATTACATCCTGTTGGCCGCGGTGGCCATCTCCTCGGGAGTCGCCCAGATTGTCTCGGCGCTCCCCGGCCTGTTCCCGCACCGGGTGCTGTTGTCCTTGATCTTGCTGGGGCTGATCATGCTGGCGAACTTGCGCGGGGTGAAAGAGTCGGGGACGCTGTTCGCCTTGCCCACCTACTTCTTCCTGGGGATGACCATCCTGACAGTCGGAGTTGGTTTTTGGCGCTATGCGACGGGCGGCTTGGGCGTCGTCAGCGACCCGCCGGCCCTGGAATTGACCCACGGCCTGCAGCCGGTGACGCTCTTTCTGCTGCTGCGGGCGTTCTCCAACGGAACCACGGCCCTGACGGGAGTCGAGTGCATCTCCAACGGCGTCACCGCTTTTAAAGAACCCCGCTCGCAAAACGCCAGCCAGACCATGCTGTGGATGTCCGGCCTATTGGGCGGGCTGTTTGTGAGCGTCACGTTCCTGCTCGGACAGATCGGCGCCGTCCCCGCTGAGACCGAGACCGTCATCTCCCAGTTGGCGCGGACGGTCTTCGGTGACCGGGGCTTCCTGTACCTGGCCACCCTGACCGGCACTACGGTTATCCTCATCCTGGCCACCAACACCGCCTTTGCCGATTTTCCGCGCCTGACGGCCCTCATCGGCCGCGAGGGTTTTTTGCCGCACTACTTCACCTTCCGGGGCAGCCGGCTGGTTTTTTCCTATGGCATCGCCGCCTTAACCCTGATCGCGGGCTTGCTCATCATCGCCTTCAACGCCAGTGTCACCGCGCTGATCCCGCTCTGGGCGGTGGGCGTGTTCCTGTCGTTCACCCTGTCGCAAGCCGGGATGGCCGTCCATTGGTGGCGGCTGGGCCGCGGCGCCAGCCGGGCGCGCGGCTGGGGGTGGAGACTCGCCGTCAACGGGCTGGGCGCCCTGGTGACCACGCTGGTCACCGTGGTCTTCGCCGTCACCAAGTTCGCGGATGGCGCCTGGTTCATTCTGCTTCTGCTCCCCACCGTGGTGCTGGTCTTCTT
>JAGOBN010000734.1 GCA_017999235.1 Anaerolineales bacterium
GCCATCTGGATCTGGCGGCCGCGCTGATGCTCTTTAGCTCGTATTGGGTGCTGCGGGCGATTGTGGATGGCAACCTCCCGGCCGTGGTCATCGCGGGGGCGGGGCTGGCCGGGTACGGATGGCGAACGCGCTCGCCGGCTGGGCTGGCGGCTGGGCTGTTGCTGCTCACGGCCAAATACCAGGAGAGCTGGCTGGCGGTGCTGATCATCGGGGCGTTCACTTTACGGGTCTGGCCGGCGCGGCGCTGGGGTAGGGCGGCGCTGGGAATCTTGGCGATTGCCGGGCCGAGCCTGCTTTGGCTTGGCGCGGAGTGGTGGGGCGCCCTTTTTCCACCGCTGGCCGGCAGCGGGCAGTTTGCGCCGGCCGTTGACCGGCTGAACAGCAATATCACTCTGCTGGCGGCGCTGCGGCGCGCCTCCGTGCCCGGATGGTGGCAGGGCGTCCTCTGGCTGAGCGGGCTGGCCGCCACCCTGGTGGTGGCCGTGCGCTGTCGGTGGGACCTGTCCCCCAGGCTCATCGGTTTCTTGATCGGGGCCTCTCTGCTGCTTTCGCCCTACGCCACCGGATCCAGCTTAACGACGCTGTGGGTGGCGGGGGTGCTGCCGCTGGCACAACGCCATTGGGGGCTGGCCTGGGCTGGGACGCTGATTGGTCTGGGGCCTTTCCTCACCGGTGCGTTGGGCTATGGCGCGGGCTGGCCCGACGACGCCTTAACGCTGCTGTTGCTGGCGGTCTGGGGGCTGCAGGCCTGGGACTGTCTCCGGCCCCCGCTTTCAGCCGCGCCCGTCCCTCAGCCGGCTGCGTCATGATGCCTCAGCCGCGCTTAAGCCCCGCCGCTGATCGCGTCCTGGCCGGCTTGCTGTTGGCCGGCGCCGGCGTCGCTTTTATCTGGGGCGCGCAGCGCCTGCCGGCTTTGGAGACGCTGGCTCTCGGCTATGACTGGCACAACTATTGGGTGATGTTCCAGGCCGGCCGGCCGAATTACGCCGCCGCGGATGTTTTCAATCCGCCCTGGACCCTGGCTTTGCTCTGGCCGTTGGCGGCGCTGCCGTTCAAGACGGGCTGGGCGCTCCTGACCTTGCTGACCCTGCTGGTCTTCGCGCTGGCCGGACCGCGGCGCAGCTCGGGCGGCCCGGCTGTGCCGGGCAGTCTTGGATTGTTGTTGTCCTTCTGGGTCTTGCGCTCGATCGCGGATGGCAATGTGGCCGCGCTGACGGTGGCCGGCTTTCTGCTGCTGAACGCGGGCTGGCGCTCCGCCTCGCCGGGGCGGGTGGCGGCCGGCGTACTGCTGGTGACGGCCAAACCGCAAGAGAGCGCGCTGGCGCTGCTGGTGCTGGGGGCGGAAATGGTGCGGACCTGGCCGGCGCGGCGCTGGCTGGCGGCGGCGGGCTGGATCGGCGCCGGGGCGCTGCCGCCGCTGCTGCTGTGGGGCGGCGACTGGCTGGGCCGGCTGCTGCCGGCGGGCCGCTTAAGCGCCAGCCTGGCGCGCCCCGTCAACAACATCAGCTTGGCGGGCCTGGTGAGCGCGGGTTTCCCAGCCTGGGCGCCGGCCGCGCTTAGTTTGATTGTTCTGGCGCTGACTGCGGCGGTTGTGGCGCGCCGGCGATGGACGTTTACGCCGGAACTGACCGGCCTGCTCGTGGCGGCCGGCCTGTTGATTTCTCCGTACGCCAACGTCACGAGTTTAGCCGTGGCCCTGGCGGTCGCGGTCGGGCCGCTGATTCGGAGCTGGCCGCTGGCCGGTTGGACGCTGCTGGCGCTGGCCTTCGTGCCGTATGTCACCGCGCAGCCGCACACCGCCGCCGCCTGGCCGGAGAGTTGGCAGACCCTCTACCTGGGCCTGATCTGGGCGGCGGCGGCCTGGCATCTGGGGCGGGGGCCGGCGGCCGCGGAGCCGGCGGCCACGGAGCCGGCGCGATGAGCCGGCGGTGGCTTCGCCGGCATGGCGCGGTGCTGCTCTGCCTCGCCGTGCTGGTGACGGTGCGCGCCGGCCTGCTGCTGGCGGAAGTGGTGCCCTTCAACAGCGATGAGGCCGTGGTGGCCCTGATGGCGCGCCACATTTTGCAGGGCGCGCGCCCGGTCTTCTTCTACGGCCAGGCCTATCTGGGCAGTCTGGATGCCTGGCTGGCGGCCGGCGCATTCCGCGTCTTCGGCGAAAGCGTGCTCGCGGTGCGCGGCGTGCAGTTGGCCCTCTACGCCGGCACGCTGCTGACGACGTATGCGGTGGTTTTGGAAATCACCGGCCGGCGCTGGGCCGCGCGCCAGGCCGCGCTCTGGCTGGCGCTGCCGCCCGTGACGCTGACGCTCTACACCACCGCCTCGCTGGGCGGCTATGGCGAAGCGCTGCTGATCGGCAACCTGCTGTGGCTGAGTGCCCTGCGGATCGCGCGCCCGGAGCCTCACGCCGGTGACGCGGTGGGTGCTCTTCTTCAACCTCGACCCAGGCTGTGCTCCTGGCTGGCCCTCGGTTTTCTGAGCGGTCTGGGTCTGTGGGTGTTTCCGTTGACGGGCGTGTACGCGCTGCCGGCCTGGGGGCTGGCGGCCTGGGCCAACCGGCGCTGGCCGGCGCTGCCGCAGTTGGGGGCGTTGGGGTTGGCTGGCGGGGCGGCCGGCGTGGGTGCGGCGCCGTGGCTCTGGGCCACCTGGGCGGGCGCGCCTACCTTGGCGGAGACGGGCGGGGCGGCCCTGGCCGGCGCCTCGGCGTGGGGCGCGCGCCTGCTGAGCCTCGGGCTGTTTGGGCCGACGGTGGTGGGGGGCTTCCGCCCGTCGTGGAGCGTGGAAGCGCTGGCGCTGCCG
>JAGOBN010000075.1 GCA_017999235.1 Anaerolineales bacterium
GGTGCGTCCTGCAGGGTGGCGCCAGACCGACGCCGTCCGGCCGGATGATTATACCGGTCTGGCCGCCTGGGTCTGCAGGAAGGCGCGCGCCGTCTGCATGGTGGCGGCCCAGGTGGGATGGCGCTGAAAGCGCGCGCGCGCGGCCAGGCTCTGGCGCAGCAGGGTGACGGGCTCGGTGAGCAGCGGCCGGAGCGCGTCCGCCAGCGCCGGCGCGTCGCCGGGCGGGACCAGCGCGCCGTCCACGCCGGGGGTGATGAGTTCGCCGGCCGCGCCGGCCGTGGTGGCCAGCACCGGCAGGCCGCAGGCCAGCGCTTCCAAGTAGGCGATGCCAAAGCCCTCGTAAAACGAGGGGACCGCCAGGAGATGATGCGTCTCCAGCTCGGCGCGCACCTGGGCGTCCGTCAGCCGGCCGCGCACGGTCACCCGGCCGGCCAGGTTCAGGCGCTGGATCTGGGTTTGGATGGACCGGGTGTAGGCCGGCTCCCCGTCCAGCCCGCCGACGACGGTCAGCCGCCAATCCGCCGTCACGCGCGCCAGCGCGTCCAACAAGATGTGCAGGCCTTTGCGGACGCTGACATTGCCCAGGAACAGCACGCGCCGTGGGCCGGCCGCCTGGACGCGCGCGGCGATAACGTCCGGGTCCAGCGCTGGCCCGCGGTGGTCGGCGGCCGGATAGACGACGGCGGCCGCTTGCCGGGCCGCGGCGGAAGGGTTCAGCAGGCCGGCCACCACCGCGCGCGTGGTCTGGCTGTTGAAGATGAAGCCGTCCACGCTGTGCAGATACGCGCGCTCGATCTGGCGGTAAAGCGCGTTCTGCCAGGCCGGCCGCGCCTCGCTGCAGCGCAGATGATGGACGATGGCAATGAGCGGGTAGCCGACGCGCGGCCGCAGCCAGCGATTAAGCGCGAACAGCGAGGGATGGTTGAGCTCGTCCTGCAGGAGCACGTCCCAGCCGCCGGTTTGGAGCCGGCGGCGCAACCGGCCGGCGCCGTTGTCGGTTAAATGCCGGCCATAGTTGCGCCAGGGCAGGGCGATGATCTCCACCTCGTCGCCGGCGGCGCGCAGATGGGCCACCAGTTGGCGGTCATACAAGTAGCCGCCGGAGACCGTGTCCAGCGAGCCGTAGAGGATCAAGCCGCAGCGCATGGGGAGTTTAGGGACGAGGATCAAGAAAAAGGATCAAGGGTCAAGAACCTTCAACTCTGAACCCCAACCCCCAGTTCCCAACAGCCTTCAGCGCAAAGGCAGACGATACGCCGCCCAGGCGATCTCGTTTTCCCACAGCTTGACGGTGAGCGCGGTGAGCGTCTCGGCCTGGATCCGCGCGGCCAGCGCCGCGCCCACGATCCGGCTGAAGTGCTCCAGGCTGGGGTTGAGGCCCGCGAATTCCGGGAGGTCGTTGAGGGTTTGGTCGCGGTAATAAGCCGTCAGCGCATTCAGGTGGCGCTCGATGTCCACGATGTCCACCAAATAGCCGTGCCGGTCGAGCCGGTCACCCTCGAGCTGCAGCTCCACCACATAGTGGTGGGAGTGTTTCTGGTTTTCGGCTCCCCAATCCCCGCCCACCAAAAAATGCTGGGCGATGAAATCACGTTTGACGGCGACAGTGTAAACGGCGGCAGAAGAAGAGGCCATAGGTTAAGGATGCAGAATGACTTGTAAGGCCTCGGCCGGCCGGCTGTCCAGGAGCGCATAGGCCGGCGCGGCCTGGGCCAAGGGAAAACGATGGGTGATCAGTTGTTCGGGCTGGATCAGCGCCAGCATTTGCCAGGCGGCGGCCAGACGGCGGGCCTTGGTCCAGCGCGCCTGCAGTTCGGGCGTCAGGGTGCTCACCTGGCTGCTGATCAGGCGCAGCCGGCCGCGATGGAAACGCCCGCCCAGGTCCACGGCGTGGCGTTTCTGGCCGTACCACGAGCCGACCACGATCCGGCCGGCGAAGCCGGCGGCGGCGATGGCTTCATCCAGCGCGGCCGGCGCGCCGCTGAGTTCGTAGACCAGGTCGGCGCCGGCGGTCTCGGCCTCCGCGCCCAACGCGGCGCGCAGATCGGCCTCCGGCGCGACGCTGAGCGTGGCGCCCAGCCGGCGCGACCACTCGCGGCGCAGCGGGAAGCGGTCCACGGTGAGCAGGCCGGCCAGCGGGAAGCGCGCCAGCAGGGCGGTGGTCAGCAAACCGACCACGCCCTGGCCCACCACCACCACCTGCTCTCCGAGCAGGGGCTTGCCATCCAGCAGAAAGTTGACGGCCGTCTCCATGGTGGGCAGGAAGACGGCGGCCTCCGGGCTGAGGCCGGCCGGCACTGGAAGCAGATCGGCCACTGGGGCGATAAAGGCGCTGGCGTGCGGCTGGAACGCGAACACCAGCTGCCCCAGCCAGGCCGGGTCGCCGCCCGGCCCCACGGCCGCCACGCGTCCCACGGCCGCGTAGCCGTAGCGGACTGGATACGCGAAGGCGCCGGCCAGCGCGCCGAGGGTGGCGTCCACGGCCAGGCCGGGCGGGAACTGTCCGCGATAAACCAGCAGCTCCGTGCCGGAGCTGATGGCTGAACACAGCGTCTCGACCAGGGCCTCGTGCGGGCCAGGGGCGGGCAGGCCGGCCGCGCGGATTTCCACTTGGTAGGGGGCCGTGAACCACACGGCCTGGTGGGTGAGCATGCGGGCATTATAGTAGAGACGCGGCCGCGCCCCGGTCTGTGGCTCATTCTGGCTGACGGCGTGGGCGGAGTTGCACCACCGAGGCCCGGAGAGCACGGCGAAAACGCGCTGACTCTCCGGGCCTCGGTGGTTAAAGTTCTGCGGATGAGCTTGGCGCCGGCTGCCTAGCGGAGTTGGGCCTCGAAAATGAGATCTGGCCCCATGGTCCGCCAGCGGGCGTTGGGCAGCGCCAGATCCAACGGCGCCGCAATCGCGTGGACGCCGCCCAGCAGGCGCGGCGCCACGGTGACGATCAGCCGGTCGGCCAGTTGCTGCTCCAGGAAAGCCGTGATCACGCGCGCGCCGCCCTCGACCATAAGCGACGTGATCCCGCGCGCGCCCAGCGCGTCCAGCAGGGCCGGCAGCGCCACCCGCCCGGCGGGATCCGGGGGCAGATCCAAGATGACGGCGCCGGCCGTACGCAGGGCCGCCCGGCGCTCGGCCGGGGCGTCGGCGCGGGCCGCGATCCACAGCCGGTGGGCGGGGTGGCTGAGCAGGGCCGCGTCCAGCGGGCAGCGCAAGCGGCTGTCCAGCAGGATGGGTTGAGGGTGGGGGCCGGCGGCGTGGCGCGTGGTCAGGCGCGGGTTGTCGGCCTGGACCGTCCCCAGGCCCACCAAAATCGCGGCGTGCGCGGCGCGCAGGGCGTGGGTGTAGCGCAGCGCCTCGGGGCCGCTGAGCGCCAGCGGCCGGCCCGGCGCGGCGGCGAGACAGCCATCCAGGCTTTGGGCGTACGTGACGGTGACGGAGGGCCGGGCGCTCACGCGGGTGAGCCGTTTACGGCAAGGTGAGCAGATGCCGCATCCGCTCCACCTTGGTGCGGAGGTAGTCGGCGTTGTCGGGCGTGACGCTGGGCTGCAGCGGCACGCGGTCATTCACCCGCACGCCGAGCGCGCGCAGGCTCTCGATTTTAGAGGGGTTGTTGGTCAGCAGCCAGATGGAGTTCACGTCCCAATCCCGCAGGATCAGCGCCGCCACGGTGTAATCGCGTTCGTCCGCCTGATGGCCGAGCCGCAGGTTGGCCTCCACCGTGTCCAGCCCTTCATCCTGCAGGTTATAGGCGTGCAGCTTGTTGAGCAGACCGATGCCGCGCCCCTCCTGCCGCAGATAGATGATCATGCCGCGGCCGGCGTCCGCAATCAGGCGCATGGCCCGATGCAATTGCTCGCCGCAGTCACACCGCCGGGAGCCCAGGACGTCGCCGGTGAAACACTCGGAATGGACGCGCACCAGCAGATCATGCGCGCCGGCCACCGCGCCCATCACAAAGACCAGATGCTCTTTGTCGTCCCGGTTGTTGCGGTACAGGCAGAGCTGGAATTCGCCTTCGGGCGCCGGGATCCGGGCGCAGGCCATGCGTTCGACGGTAAACGGCGCGCTCCCGGGCGGCGCGTTTCTCCGCGCGGGGCTGGTCACCGCGGGTCCTGACGGGAATGGAACCAGAGCGCGGCGATCAGCGCCACTTCGATGGCCTTATCCACCAGGCCGATGGGGTTGCTGAACGACGCGGCGCCGTTTACGGCAAAGTACGCCACGATGGTCACCGCCGTAAAGCCGATATAGACGTAGTGGAGTAAACGCTCGCGGCCGGCCAGGAAGCCGGGCTTCAGCCACAACGCCGCCAACAAGACCAGATAGCCGCCGCCATTCAGGATAAACGGCACCGTGCTGCCGACGCCCAAGGTCTGGGCCATGGGCGGCACCAGGGCGAAGTGGATGCCGGCCGTGGCCAGCGTCAAGAGCGCAATCGCCGCACGCAGGGTGGAAGCGTTCATATAGGGTCTCCCAATGAGTCGCAGGTTGAATTACGTTATGATAGGTCTTATTCTATCAAACCGTTACTTAGAGGAAGATGAAACACCTCAGCCTTGACCTCAGTGTGCTGCCGGGTCGGTGGGCGGTGTGCCGGCTGCCGGCCGAGGCCCCCGTGCCGGATTGGGCGCTGGCCGGCGCGTGGTTCTCGGTCACCCGCACAGCGGACGAATTGTCCATCGTCTGCGCCGAAGAAGCGGCGCCGGCCGTGGTGGCCGCCGAGCGCGGCTGGCGGGCCGTCAAAGTGGCCGGCCCCCTGGACTTTAGTCTGGTGGGGATCCTGGCCGCGCTCACCGGTCCGCTGGCGCTGGCCGGCGTCAGCGTGTTCGCGGTCTCCACCTACGACACGGATTACCTGCTGGTGAAGGCCGCGCAGTTGAGCGCGGCGCTGGAAGCCTGGCGCGCGGCCGGCCACCAGATCACAGAATAAAAACCGGGCGCCTCTCCGGCGCCCGGCGGGGGCTTAGCCTAATTGGGTGTCCGGCTCGCCGGCCGGCACCCCTTCCGGCCCGCCGCGGTCAATCTCCCACGGATACACAATATACGCGTCGGTGAAGGCCGCATAGTAGGTGGGCAGGCTCTTGGTAAAGAGCGAGCGCTTGGGGTTGTAGTGGAGCACGCACAGTTCGGGCGTGCCGCCGGCGGCCTCCACCCGGTTCTTCACGGCCGTGATGGTGCGGCCGCTGCCCCACACGTCGTCCACAATCAATACGCGCCGGTCGGTCAGCAGCCGGTCTTCCGGGAATTGCAGGAAGTTGGGCCAGACCATGAGTTTGGCGGCCGGGCCGGCCTGCATCTCGCTGGGGAAGTCCACGGCCGCGGTCAGCACAATCTGGATGTTCAGCGCTTCACACAGCATGCCGCCCGGCACCAGGCCGCCGCGCGTGATCATGATCATGGCGTCAAAATGGCCGCGAAACTGGGGCAGCAGCGCGTCGATCAGCCGGTCGACCTCGGTCCAGGTGAGGATTTCTTGTCGCATCAAGGGTTCCTTTCAGACCGGGCTCAGCGGCCGGCCAGGCCAAGCACGGCCGCCACCGGGGCGGGCACCGGCGCGGCTTGGACGCTTTGGCCCTGCGCCACGGCTTGTTCGGCGCCGCGCGCCCACAAGAACATGCAGGTGTGGTAGGCCGTCATCACGTAGGACGAGAACGCGCTGATGACGGCGAGCAGGCTGCCGGCCACCAGCGCCGCCAGCACACCGCCGATGATCAGCGGGACCACGTTGCCGCTGCCGGCCGCGGCCGCGAACCCCAGGAAGATGCCCACCCCCAGGATCACGGCCAGGAAGCCCAGCACGCCGCCGGCAAAGCCGATGACGCCGCTGACCCCGATCTCGGTAATGGCCACCAGCATCAGGTTCTTCTTGACGATCTCGGTGGCGCGCTTGAGGCCCTGGCCCAGGTTGAGGTCCTCAATCACCATCGCCGGCAGCACAAAATAAGTGGCCGAGGTCCACACGGAGTTGAGCAGGCCGGCCAGCATCTCCCCCAGCGGGTTGCGCCGGCGGCCATTGCCGCGGATGAAATTCTCGACCACTTTGACCAGCGTCGAGGCGCCGGCCAGGCTGAGGATATCCAGCCAGTCGCGGCGGATGATCTCCCAGGCCTTGTCCAGGCGCCCATCGCCCTCGGTGAGATAGCCGTAGACCAGGTACGCGGTCATGCCCGAGAAGACGTAGGCGATGGCGTATTGGACGAAGACCAGGAGCGCGCCCAGAATCCCGATGACGATATTGCCGAAATCCGAGCCGCCCACGGTCAGCGCTGCCAGGATGATGGGGATGGCGCCCAGCGCCGAGGCGATGGCGCCCACCACCATGCCGTACAGCGAGGGTTTGATCAGATCTAGATCTTTGCGGGCCATATCCAGCGCCTGGCCCACGAAGCTGAAGCCCCGTTTGATCGAGTCGAACATGCGCTTGCCTCCGAGTGATGAGGTGGTGCCGAGGATGATAACACCGCGCCCAAGCCGGCGCAAACCAAGCGCGCTTAGGCGAATCGCCCGATCCAAAACGGCGCCGTCTGCACCCGCGTAAACCCCGCCTTCTCCGCCACCCGGATCGAGGCGTGGTTCTGGCTGTCGCACTCCCAGTGCGGCTCCCGGCCCAGGCGCAGGCTGTGGGCCACACAGCGCGCGGCGGCCGCCGTCGCCAACCCTTGGCGCTGATAAGCCTCGGCCGTCTCGATGCCCAGGCCGCAGTGCGCGGCGCCCACATACTCGGCCGTACACCAGCACGCCACCGTGCCGGCGCGCACCGCCGCCACCCCAAACCCGTGGGCCGCAAAGCGCTCCAGGGACGGCCACATCCACTCGACCTCGGCGCGCACGCGTTCCAGATTGATCAGCGGCGGGCCGGCCAGCCACGCGGCGGTGATCAGTTCATAGCGTGTGGCGCCTTCCACCATTGGCAGCGCCGCCGCAGCCGGCCGCGGCTGGGCGTAGAAATGCCGCATGGTCAGCGCCGGCGCCGGCCCCGGAAAGCCGCTCAGCAGCGGCGCCGGGTCGGCGTCCCCCAGCACGCGCAAGCCAACGCGCGGCCGGCCCAGGTCGAGCGCGGCGGCGCGGATGACGCCAAAGAGGTCCGCCACCGCTTCCCGCGTCGGGCCGCCGGCCAGGTAAAGGACGTTGTTAGCTTGATCCCACAGCAGCGCGGCCGGCCCGGCGCGCCAGAGCCGGGCGCGGCTGTTGCCGGCGGCGGCGGCGGCCAGCACGCCCTGGGCGGCGGGGTCCGGAAAGAGGTCAGCCTGGGCCGCGCTGTGGGCGGCGGGGATTTCATTCCACATTATGCGGCGGCTCCACTCACGGCCCGGCCGATGAGCACGTAGGGCGCGCCGGCCACGTGCGTGAGAAAGAGCAGGCGGCTCTCCGGGCCGGAGAGCTTGAGCTGCCGGATGAGCGTCTCGGGCTCCAGCGGCGAGCCGCGTTTCTTCACGGTTACGGTCCCCACCTGGCGCGCCCGTAAATAGGCGCGCAGGCGCTTGAGCTGGAAGGGCAGGGCGTCGTCCAGCGCAAAGGCCCGCGCGAAGGGCGTGGGGGTGAGCGTGTCGGCGGTGAGGTAGGCGATCTCAGGGTCGATCTGCCGCGCGCCGAGCTGGGCGGCCAGGGTGGTGACCAGGCCGGCGCGCAGGATGGCGGGGTCCGGCTCGTAGAGATACTGCTGGGGCGCGGCCAATTCCGGCGCCGGCTCCCGCGCTTCGGCGGTGAGCGTGTGCGGGCCGGGCAGCAAGGTGGCGCGGCGCGGCGCGGTCCGCAGCGGCCCGAACCACAGCACCGCTTCCTTCAAATCGCCGTGGACGGAGATGAACTCAAGCTCCCAGGCCGCCGGGCGGCGGCCGGCGGGCGCGGCGAGGCTGGCGTCCAATTCCGCCAGGTCGACGCCGGGTGAGATCTTGACGCCCAGCGCCGGCGTGCGCGGCAGCCATTGGTGGATGATCGCCAGCGGCGGCGCATACTCGCGGACCGAGAAGCGCCGCCGGCCCTCGGTGCGCCGGCCTGGATCGAACCAGAGCGCGTCGGCGGCTGGCGGGAGCGCGGCGGTGAGGTCGGCGTTCACGGCGGCGGCGGCCGCGCGGCCGTAGGCGGCCAGGTTGGCTTGCGCCAACGCCAGGCGCAGCGAGTCTTGCTCCACCAGCGTCACCGCCGTCACGGCGCTCAAGCCGATGGCGTCCCCGCCGATCCCGCAGCCGAGATCGGCCACGCGCGCATAGGGCGCCAACCGGCCGGCGCGATACGCGGCGATGCGCTCGCCGGAGGCCTGTTCCAGCGCCGCGCGCAGGAAATACATCTGGTCCGCGCGCGTGAACTTGACGCGGGCGCGGGCGCGCAGCAGGACGGTTTCCAGGGCGGCCTTGGCGAGCGCTGCGTCGGTTTGCTTGGCGAGGCGCGTCAGGTGCGTGAGAAAGGTTTCGTCGCTGGGCTGCAGGGCGCCGGCGGCTGCCAGCACCGTCTGGCCGGCCGGCGTCCGCAGGCGTTCAAAATCGGCCAGGTCCATTACGCGGCGCCCCCCAGCGCGGTTGGCGCCGGCGGCCGGGGCGGGGCGAGGGTCATCGCGCGGCGGCGCGGATCAGCTTAACCAGCTCCTCCCACTCCTCGCGGAAAAGATGCACGGTGACGGTGCCCAATTCGAGGTTGTAGGTCATTTCCCCTTCGTCGTCCTTGGCCGTCCACACCATGAATGAGTCGGTCTCGGCGAGGGTGGTCACCTGGGCGTCGCCGTCACTGCGGGAAGAGTTAGACATGCACAGCTCCTTGAAGGAATTAGGGTTGGGCGGCGAAAGCGCGCAGCACCTGGGCCAGCGCGGTTAGGCTGGCGCCGGCATGGGCGGAGTCATCCAGGCCCGGCACGTGGTACTGCCGCGCGTAAGCGTTGGGTTCAAAATCCGGCTGAGCCAGCACGGCCGCCACGGCCGTCAGCACAGCCGCGCGGCGCTCAGCGGACCAGGCCAGCGCCTGTTTGGTCCAGAAGACCTGATAGGAAAACTCGATCCGGGGGGCGTTGCTCACCGGGATCAGCCGGCCGGCGGCCGCGGCGGTTTAGGGCCGCCCAGGCCCAGCCGTTCCCGCAGGCGCGTCAGCCAGAGCGGCGGGCTGGCTGGGGCAGAGGCTGGGTTCGGAGGCGCGGCCGGCGCAGCCGGCTCCGGGAAGGGTTCCATATCAAACAGTTTGCGGTAGACGTAGCCGCCGAAGAGTTTAAGGGTGGCCAGCAAGGGCGCCGCCAGCAGCAGGCCCACAAAGCCCAGCAGCTGGGCCATGACGATGGCGCCAAAGAGGATGATGGCCGGATGCAGGCCCAGGCTGCGGCCCATGATGCGGGGGTAGAAGACATTGCCCTGGATCTGCTGGAGCAGGGTGTACATGCCCAGGACCACCAGCGCGTAAACCACCGGGGTCAGGCCCAGCCAGTTGTCACCGCCTTGGAAGAGCGCCACCAGCGCGCCGGTCAGCGCCGCCAGCGTGGGGCCGACATAGGGGATAAACTCGGCCACCACCGAGAGCAGCCCGAGCACCGGCCCGTACGGCACGCCCAGAACCGTCATCGTCACGCCCACCATCGCGCCAATGATCAGGGCCATGATCACCTGGCCGCGCAGATACGCGTTCCAGATCGGGCCGAGTTCGGCGGCCAGCCGGCGTACGTCATAGGCATAGCCGGCCGGCACCGAGCGCTCCAGGCCCGGCAGCAGGCGCCGGACGTCGTGCATCAGGTAATACGAGACCAGCAGGATCAGCAGGAACCAGCCCAGGAAGGCCGCCGTGCTGGAGGCGATGGAGCCCACCAGGCTGCCGGTCTGGCTGAGGGCCGGCTGCACGGTCGAGAGCAGCTGGTTGTACAGCGGCTGGAAATCCACCGTGGCCAGGGTGAAGGCCAACGGCCCGATGTCAAAGCGCCGGTTGAGCACATTGGCTTCCAGAAAGGCCGGCAAGTCGGCGCTGATATCCAGCACCGTGGTGTACAGGCCCACAATCTGCTGCTCGATGGCGATGCCGGCCATGGTCAGCACCGCCACCAGGCCGATCACCAGGCCGGCGTAGGTGGCGTTGACGGACGCGCCCCAGCTGAGCCGCAGCCGCCGGCTCACGGCTTCCGCCAGCGGATTGAGGAGATACGTGAGCATGGCGCAGAAGATCACGGGGCCGGCCAGCCCGCTGAATTGCGTCAGCAGGCTGCCCAGCACCAGGAACACCACCAGCGCCACCAGGAATTTGGTGAGCGGGTTCCAGCGCGGCGACTCTGGCAGTTCGGTGTCAGGGACAGGCGCTAGGTCAGTCATGGGG
>JAGOBN010000076.1 GCA_017999235.1 Anaerolineales bacterium
TGCACCACTTCACCGAGCTGGTGGGCGGGCGGATGTGCATCACCATCAACTGGGAAGGCACCGCCGATAAACTCCTGGCCCAGGACCCGCCCGTGGTGGAGCGGCTGTTCAACCCCGTGCCCCAGCGCGTCATCGATGAGCTGTGCGAGAAGCTGCCGGACTTCCGGCGCGGCTACTTGGAAGACGGCCTGAGCGTGGATGAGTACGCGGACTTCGGGCCGGTGCTGCTCTTCCGCAGCAGCTTCATCAAGAGCTGGAAGAAGGTGCTGGCGGTGGCCGACGAGCGCCGGCGCGTGGCGGCCTAACGACCATGGCACGCTTGCTGGGGATGGCGGCGGTCCAGATGGAGCCGGTGGCCAATGATCCGGCCGCCAGCGTCGCCAAGATCGGCGCTCTCACGGCCGAGATCGCGCGCAGTTTCCCGTGGGTGCAGCTGGTGATGTTCCATGAACTGGCGGCCTCCGGCGCGGTGCCGTTTGCGCCCACGGAGACGCCCGACGCCTGGCGCCAGACCGCCCAGCCGATCCCGGGCCCGCTCACCGACCAGCTGTGCGCCATCGCGCGCCAGACGGGCAAATGGCTGGTGCCGGGCTCCCTGTACGAACTGGACGGGGACCGCATCTACAACACCGCGCTGGCCATCTCGCCGGCCGGCGCGATCGTGGCCCGCTACCGTAAGCTGTTCCCGTGGCTGCCGTTTGAAGACGGGACCACGGCCGGCGACGAGTTCTGCGTCTTCGACATCCCGGACGTGGGCCGCTTCGGGCTGTGCATCTGCTATGACCAGTGGTTCCCGGAAGTGGCGCGCACCCTCACCTGGCTGGGCGCGGAGGTCATCCTCCAGCCCACTATGACGCCCACCTCCGACCGGGCGCTGGAGCTGGTGGTCAGCCAGGCCACGGCCATCTTCAACCAGTGCTACTTCGTCGGCCTGAACGGCCTGAGCCCGCTGGGCGGGGGCCGCTCGCTGATCGTGGACCCGGACGGGCGCGTGCTGCAGCAGGCCGGCGACCACGCCACTATTCTGACCGAGGTGCTGGACCTGGACCATGTGACGCGCACGCGCGAGTTTGGCACGCTGGGCCTGACGCAGAGCCTCAAGCAGCTGCGCGACAGCGGCCGGCAGTTTCCCATCTATCAACAGGGCGTGGCGCAGGGCGAGGGCTTTAAGCGCCTCGGCCCGCTCGCCATCCATCGCCAGTTGCGGCTGCCCTAAGCCGGCCGTCAGCTGATTTCACTTTCTCTCGAGGAGTACCCGTATGTATTACAACGAAATCAAGGCCGAGAAGCCGGTGACGGCCGAGGACGCGCGCCAATTGCAGGAGACCGTCCGGGACATCCTGGCCCGCGTGCGGAGCGAGGGCGATCCCGCCCTGCGGCATTTCTCCAAGCAGTTCGACCGCTTTGAGCCCGAGTCCTTCCTGGTCCCGCCCGAGGAGGCCGCCAAGGCCAAGGACGAGCTGCCGCCGGCCGTGGTGGAAGAGCTGGATTTTGCCATCGAGCAGGTGGGCGCCTTCGCCCAGGCCCAGAAGGATCGGCTCTCGGCCTTCGAGACCGAGATCAAGCCCGGCATGCGCATGGGGCATCGCGTGGTGCCGGTGGAAGCGGTGGGCTGCTACCTGCCGGCCGGCCGCTATCCGTGTCTGACCACGGGCGTGATGGCCGTCATGCCGGCCAAGGTGGCGGGCGTCAAGCGCATCATCGTCTGCAGCTCGCCGGGCCGCAGCGGCGCCATCAGCCCCGGTGTGCTGTACACGCTCCACAAGATGGGCGTGGAAGAGATCTACTGTCTGGGCGGTGTGCAGGCCATCGGCGCCATGGCCTATGGCACCCAGACCATCCAGCGCGTGAACATGGTGGTCGGCCCCGGCAACAAGTACGTGGCCGAAGCCAAGCGCCAGATCTTCGGCGAAGTGGGCATCGACTTCCTGGCCGGCCCGAGCGAGTGCCTGGTGCTGGCCGATGACAGCGCCCGCGCCGACTACGTGGCCGCCGACCTGCTGGCGCAGTGCGAGCACGACCCCAGCGCCCGCGGCTGCCTGGTGACCACGTCCGAGAAGCTGGCCAAGGCCACGCTGGTGGAGATCGAGAAGCAGCTTAAGACGCGCACCACCGAAGCCGTGGCCCGCACCTCCTGGGACGACCACGGGCGGGTGGTGGTGGTGGAGAGCCTGGCGGACGCCGCCCGCTACTCCAACGAGTACGCGCCCGAGCACCTGGAGGTCCACGCCCGCGACCCGCGCGCGGTAATGGCCATGCTCACCAACTACGGCTCGCTCTTCCTGGGCGAGAACACGCCCGAGGTCTACGCCGACAAGGTGGCCGGCCCGAACCACATCCTGCCCACCGGCGCGGCCGCGCAGTACACGGGCGGCATGTGGGTGGGGATGTATCTGAAGGTCATCACCCACATGGAAGTGGACACGCCGGCCTCCGTCAAGCTGGCGCGCTTCTCCGCCGCGCAGTCGACGTATGAGGGCATGGACGCCCACCGCCACGCCGCGCAGATCCGCGTGGACGACCTGACGGCCGGCACGCACTAAGCGCCAGCGCGGTCACCCGACAGTCTGGGGAGGCGGCCGACCGGCCGCCTCTTTTTATTTAAACGGGCGGGGGCTCAGCTCAGGGGCAGCCGCAGCGTGAGCCGCGTGCCAGCGCCGGGCGTGGAGCGCAATTCCAGCTGCGCGCCGATCAGCTCGGCGCGCTCGCGCATCCCCAGCAGGCCATAGTGGCCGGCCGTCGTCAGGTCGCTCAGACGGTCCGGCACCGCAAAGCCCCGGCCGTTGTCCTGCAGGCTGAGCTCAAACTCGGCCGGCGCACAGCGGATCTCCACCTGGACGCGGGCGGCCTGGGCGTGGCGGAGGCTGTTGTTCAGCCCTTCCTGGACAATGCGGTAGATGGCGATCTCGGCCTCGGGCGCCAGCCGGAGCGGCTGGCCGGTGACCACAAACTCGGTCTGCAGGCCGGCCGCCTGGCCGCGTTCCTGTACCAGCATCTCCAGCGCCGGCAGCAGGCCGAGGTCCTCCAGGTAGATCGGGCGCAGCGCCCGGATCACGCGCCGCACCTCGGCGATTAAGGCCGCGATTTGCTGCCGGAGCTCGGCCACGCGCTCCGGCGCGTCCGGGGCGCCGCGCTTGAGCCCCTGGGCGGTGGCTTGCGCTTTTTGATCCAGGACGATCAAGGCTTGCACGGTGTCGTCGTGGAGCTCGCGGGCCAGGCGCCGGCGCTCATCCTCCTGACTGCGCGTGAGCGCGCCGGCATAGCCCCGGATGGCGCTCTGATACGTCTGGAGCCGGCCGGCCATCCGCCGCAGCGTCTCCTGGAGGGATTTCACCTCGGCAATGCCGCCCACCGGCGGCGCCACCGCGTCAAACGCGCCCTGGCCCAGCTGTGCGGCCTGGCGCTCCAGCGCCTGGAGCGGCTGCACGATCTGGCGCAGGCCAAAACCAATGGCCAGCAGCGCCACCACCAGCACCGGAATCAGCAGCAGGGGGGCGGCCTGGGTCTGGCTGAGCAGCGGGTTGTCCGCGGCTTCCCAGGGTTCCTCCAGCAGCAGCGCCCAGCCCACCGGCGGGATGGCGCTGTACGCCACCACATGTTCACCATCCGGCAGTTGGAGATACTGCGTGCCGCTGGCGCCGGCCAGGGCCTCCGCCACGCCGGGATGCTGGCGCGGGCCGCCCTCGCCCAGCGGGTGGGCGGACTCATACAGCACCTGGTAATCGCCGGCCACCACCCAGGCCTGGATGTGCGAGTGCGCGTCCGCCGTCACCAGCGGGGCGATGATCATGTGCGCCAGCTCGGCCGGCGAAAACGCGCCGGCGGCGCCGGTGCCGTCCGCGGCGCGGGCAATCACCAGCATCAGCGGTGGGGCCGGCGGCGCGGCGGCCGGCACGAGGGCAAAGTGGGCGGCGCCGCCGGCCGCCGCGTTTTGGAAGAGCGCGGGGGTCAGCCAGGCCCGCCAGTTGTCGGCCGCCGCCGCGCCGGTGCTGGCCGCGAGCTGGCCGGCCGGCGTCAGCAGCGCCGCGCCGTGGCTGAAATCGGCCAGCAGATGGGCATTGGCCTGAAAGACCGCCGGCGCGGACGCGCCGGTGGCGGCGTACACGGCCAGGCTTTGGGCCGCCGCCGCGTGATGGGCGAGCTGCTCGCTGAGGGCGGCGGCGGCGGCCTGCGTCATCCGGCGGTCGCGCTCGCCCACCAGCTGCCGCATGGCTTGAGCGTGCAGGTTCAGGCTGGCGATGGGGACCACAAAGGCCAGGACCACCAACGGCACGATGCCGAAGACGATAATCTGCGACGTTAACCCGCGCCACGGGTTGCGGGGTGGGGAGGCCGGCGCCATAGCAGTTGGTTATGGGCCGCCCAGGCCGGGCGGGATCAGGCCCAGCGTCACCGCCCGCATCACGGCTTCGGTCCGGCTGGCGGCGTTGAGCTTGGCGTAGACTTTGGCCAGATGCCCTTGCACGGTGCGGTCGCTGATCTCCAACTGCAAGCCGATGGCCTTGTTGGTAAAGCCCTTGGCGGTGAGCCGCAAGACGTCGAGCTCGCGGTCGGTGAGCGGCTCGGGGGGCGCTTCGGCCGGCGCCAGTTGGACCAGCAGTTTGGAGACCAGGGTCGGGTCCAGGGCGGATTGGCCTTCGCTGACGGCGATGACGGCTTGGACGATCTCGTGCGCTTCGGCCGTCTTGAGCACATAGCCGTTGGCGCCGGCCTGCAGCACCGCCCGGATATAAGGCTCGTCATCATAGGCGGTAAGGATGAGCAGGCCAACCGGCAGGCGTTCAGTCCGCACCGCGCGCGCCACCTCGATGCCGGATTGGCCGGGCATCTGGATATCCAGCACCGCCACCGCCGGCCGGTGGGTGCGGATCAGGGCTAGCGCTTCGGGGCCGTTGCCGGCCTCCGCCACCACGGTGATGGCGCCGTCAGCCTCCAGAAACTCTCGGATGCCCTTGCGGACGACCGCGTGATCGTCGGCCAGGATGACGCGAATGGGGGGTGAGTCGGACATAGCGCGTTGGGGGTGGTGTAGGGAGTCTGCCAGCTTCGTTGTCAGCGGGTCTGTGGGGTTGATTTCGATACCAAGCACGCCTCAGGGAGATTACATAATCACCGAGCAACAATGCGGGTGATTAAGGGACTAGTTCGAGGCATGCTCAAGATGATCACAAGGTCCAGCTTTTCAGGTGATTGGGAGTTCATTTACAGTATTGAAGATGCGTCGGATTCTACACTCTTTAATGACCGCCGGGCTGGTATTCCTAGCCGGTTACTTATGCCTGGCGCAGCCCGGCATGTGCCCCTACTGGATGATCGGGGACGTGTCGATCTTATCCGGGCCGCCGGCCAGCGGCGAGCACGCCCAGCATCAGCACAACCACAACGAAAACCGCGACAACTTCCTGGCGACGGTGGCGCCGGCGCTGCCGCAGGTGGTCCTTTCGGCGGCCGCGCTGCTGGCGCTGTTGGCGGCCCGCGCCATGCAGATCGTTTTGCGGGCCGGCCGGCTGACGTTGACCAGTTGGCAGCGGGTGCCGCCCGCGCCGCCGCCGCGCCTCGCTCTGCCTCTTTAGTCTCCCTGCCAAGCTTTCCACATACCCGAGCTCCGGCGGCTTCCAAGCTGCCCGAGCATTTATAGGAGTCTGAGAATGGAATCCCAGACCAATCCCCGGGTCTTGGTTCTCAAGACCGGCGGTTGTTTTGAAGAAGGCCTGGGTGTCATGCTGGGCGAGCAGCCCGGCTGGCAGGTCTTCAGCCTGGACTATGCGGATCACGCCAATTTGGGGTTCGTGCTGGCCAGCTTGCGGCCGCACGCCATTTTGGTCAACGAGTCCGGCGCGGTTGATATCCCCCGCCTGATGGATAATCTGGCGAGTCTGCGCGCCGCCCGGCCGCTGGTGATCACGGTACGGGAAGCGGACTGCCTGGTCACGGTCTATGACCGCGGCCAACGCCGCCAGGTCAGTTGTGCGAGCGTGTCCGACTTCCGGGCGTTGTTTCAAGCCGCTTGGGCCGTCGCCTAGCGGTGGCTGATGCTGGCCGGCTGGCGGGTCCATCCCAAGCCAGCCGGCCAGCTGTTTTAACCCCGCCGCACTTCCCCAGCCAGGCATTTCATCCCCGCCGCGCGGCCGCGAAAAATTCCGCCGCTCCAGGTCCCCGGCCCGCGCCTCAGAATGACTGCTCATCCAAGGCCCGGTGTATTTGTAGTTATTCGGGAAAATAACTAAGATACCGAACAATCATTGACTCCGGGGCCTGAACAATGCTACAAGAATCTCAGCCCGATCTGCTGGATGATCTGAACCGCGCGATTCTGCGCGCCCTGCAGGCGAATGGCCGCCTCAGCAATCTGGAACTCGCGCGCCGCATCCGGTTATCGCCGCCGGCCACGCATGCCCGGGTTAAGCAGCTCGAGGCCGCCGGCTACGTGCGCGGCTACGTGGCGCTGGTGGATCGTGAGCGCGCCGGCTTTGATCTGCTGTGCTTTATCAGCGTCAGCCTGCAGCTGCATCAGCCGGAGCAGGTCCGGAACTTTCCGCAAGCCGTCGCGCAGATGTCCGAGGTCTTGGAATGCCACCACGTCACCGGGGAAGCCGACTATCTGTTGAAGGTGGTGGTGCGGCACCGCAAAGAGCTGGAACACTTCATCATGGAGCGGCTGACGCCGATCCCGGGCGTGGCGCGGGTGCAGACCAGCCTGGTGCTGGACGAACTTAAATCCACCACCGCGCTGCCCGTCTGAGCCCCGGATTAAACTCCACGCCGCAGCCCGGCCGGCCAATCACCCAATCACCCACTCCCTTCCTCACCCACTCCCTGGAGGCCCGTATGCCCGACCGTAAGAAACTTACCCTCCCGCAACTCTTCAAGAAGGCGCACGACGGCATTCCCCTCACCTGGCTCACCTGCTATGACTATCCCACCGCCTATCTGCAGGAGCAGGCCGGCGTGGATATGATCCTGGTGGGCGACAGCCTGGGCATGACCATGCTTGGCTATGACAGCACCCTGCCGGTGACTATGGACGACATGATGCGGCACACGGCCGCCGTGCGGCGCGGCGCCCCCAACACCTGGCTGGTGGGCGACATGCCGTACATGAGCTACCAGCCGAGCGTGGAGACGGCCATCCGCAACGCCGGCCGCTTCATGGCCGAGACCGGCTGTGACTGCGTCAAGCTGGAAGGCGGGGCGGAGATGGCTGACCGCGTGGCCGGCATCGCCCGGGCCGGCATCCCCGTCATCGGCCACCTCGGCCTCACGCCGCAAAGCGTCAGCGCCCTGGGCGGCTTCCGCCTGCAGGGCAAGGGCGCGCTGCAAGCCAAGAAAATTGTGGATGACGCTAAAGCCCTGGAAGAGGCCGGCGCGTTTTGCATCTTGCTGGAGCTGGTGCCGGACCGCGTCTGCCAGCTCATCACCCAGCGCGCCGAGCACTGTCTGATCATGGGCCTCGGCTCCGGCCCGCACGCTCACGGCCAGCTGCTCATCTACCATGACGCCTTCGGCCTGTACCCGCGCTTCAAGCCGCGCATGGCCAAGGTCTTCGCCGACGCCGGCGCCGCCATCCGCGCCGGCCTGGAGCAATACGTCCAGGAAGTGACGGCCCAGACCTTCCCCCAGCCTGAGAACTGGTTCGGGATGCCCGATGACGCCTACGCCGAGCTGGAGGCGCTGCTGAAATGACCGCCCAAACCGAGGCTTTACGCCAACGCCTGGCCATCCCGGCCGACCGGCTGGACGCCCTCAACGCGCTGCTGCTCGATCCCGCCCTGCCGCTCCTGGAAGACCTGCTGGCGGTGGTGGCCAAGTACGGCACCACGGAGCAGATCAACCAGCAGGCGGCCGAGGCCGGCCGGCTCCCCAATCTGCTGGAGCAGGTCAAAGCCGTTCAGCCCGCGTTTCTGAAGGACCTGGAGTGGCTGGTGGCGCAGCGCGACCAGGGCGCGTTCGTGAGCGTGGCCGATTATCGGCGCGGCGTTGCGGGCGCGCGGCCGGCCAACGGGCCGGCGGTGACCCTGGAAGTCAGCGCCCTGCAGTACTTCCCGTGGCTGATGACGGCCGCGCGCCAGGCCATCGCCGACCGCGCGCTGGTGGCCGGCCGCTTCATCAAGGTCCGCAAGATGAAGGAGCAGGCCGCCGACGGCGATCTGCCCGCCCTCGCCGCGGCCATGCAGATCATCGGCGCCAGCTATGTGGAGACCCTGGACACCAAAGGCACGGACGGCGCCAATATCCATCTGAACGGGCCGGCCACCATCACCGGCTACTTCGGCGGGGTGGGCGAGCCCAACGACTACCCGCTCAAATGGGCGGATGAGCTCCTGCACTACTACACGCGCTACGGCGTACGCCAGGTGCTGAATCTCAACCCCGGCACCGTCCTGGTGGGGTATCTGCTCCACCGCCTGGGGATTGATATCGAGTTCAAGATCTCGGTCTTCATGGGCAACGATAACCCCTTCGCGGCCCTGTGGACGCTGCTGGGCGCCAAACTGTTCGCGCGCGCCGACGGCACCACCTCGCTGATCGGCTTCAACTGGAGCAACTCGGTGAACAACCAGACCATCGCGCAGACGGCCCAGGTGCGGCGCGCGCTGGGGCTGGAGCACCAGGTGCGCTTCGAGCACCACATCACCGAGACCTGGAAGAGCATCGTGCGCCAGCCCTATAACCGCCGCGCCGAACTGCTGGACCTGGCGGCCGAGGTGGCCAACATCTCCGCCAAACACGAGGGCGGCGATCCGGAGGTGGACCAGACCCGCGCGCACCCCTCGGACATCCTGGACTATTTCCGGGACAAGGCGGAGGTCATCGCCAGCGGCGACTGGGCGGCCATGGAGCAGAACTTCCTGGATAAATGCGCGGCCGCCAACGCCACCGCCCGCGCCCTCACCGAACGCGGCCTGGCCTTTGTGGCCGCCCAGAACCTGCACCGCTAACCGCCGCCCGGCTCGACACCTGCGGCGGGTGGGCCACCGAGACACGGAGCCACAGAGTTTCTCCGGGTCTCGGTGGCCGTTTCATCGGCATCTGGGTATGGGGCGCTGACCATTGATCGGAGGCCAAGTATGATTCCTCGCGCCATGGAACGCTATCTGCGTGACCGCCTGCCGGACAGCGTTTGGGAAAACAGCCTGACCCGCGCCGGCGGACAGTGTTTCCTGGAATTTGACGCCACGGACGTGGACCAGCTGGCGCGGCTCGGCATTGTGGCGGACGCGCTGGGGCCGTTCCGGGTGGTGGGCTTGTGGGATGAGGCCGCGCCGGAGGAGATCGGCGGCTATCTGGTGGTGGATAACCTGGCCATGGGCCAGCCGGCCATGGGCGGCATCCGCATGCTGCCGGAGGTGACGCCGGCCGCCATCCACAACCTGGCGCGCGGCATGACGCTTAAGAACGCCGCCGCCGATCTGCCCTTTGGCGGCGGCAAGGCCGGCATCGTGGCCGGCGCGCCCGTCAACACCCCCGAGCACGCCGCTATCGTGCGCGGCTTCGCGCGCCTGCTGCGGCGCTACCAGGCCGTCTACATCCCCGGCCCGGATGTGGGCACCAATGACGCCGATATGCGCGCCATCGCGGCCGAGAACGGCCTGGACGCCGCCGTCTCCAAGACCGTGGACATGGGCGGCAACCGCATCGATCAGCTGGGGGCGGCGGCCGGCGGCGCCGTCATCGCCTTGGAAGCCTTGCTGACCGAGATGCCGCGCCTGACGGTGCTGCCGCAGTTCGCGGACCTGCGGGTGCCGGCGCCGGCCGAGCTGACCGTCCTCATCCAGGGCTTTGGGGCGGTGGGCGCGCACGTCGCCCGCCACTTGAGCGAACGCCTGCCGGCCGCCCGCGTGCTGGGGGTCAGCGACGCGCAGGGCTGCCTGTATGCCGAGGACGGCCTGCCAGCGGCGGAGCTGTTTCAGCGCTGGCAGGCGCACGGCCTGGTGACGCGCCCCTATTTTCTGGAAGCGCTGGCGCAAGCCGTGGGGCCGGCCGCCAAGTACTCCAGCCAGGCCAATGACCTGCTGCGGGAGGACGCCTTCTGCCTGATCCCGGCCGCGCCCGTGGCCAACTACCTGGACACCGACCCCGCCACGCACCCGGCCGTGACGGTTGAAAAGATGGGGCGCTGGCGTTTGAGCGTGGAGGGCGCCAACACTTATTCGCCCGATCCGGCGCGGCAGGCGGCCCGCGCCCGGATGGAGCGCGCCGTTTATCGCCAGCGCGGGGTGCTGATCGCCACGGATTATCTGGTGAACTCGGGCGGCGTGATCTTCGCGGCCCAG
>JAGOBN010000735.1 GCA_017999235.1 Anaerolineales bacterium
TCCGACGGTTTAGATAGCGGCGGATAGCCGGGCGCGGCAACGTGCGGCCGCGCCCGGCCCTCCGAGCCTAAGTCCCCGCCAGATTACGGCAGGAACAGTTGGAAGTCGATGTGTTCCCAGGTGGCGATGGCTTCAATCAGCACCTGCACGGGCTCGCCCGCGGCCTCAGCATCCAGCACGGTCTGAACTTCCGCGCCGGCGCCCAGGGTCTCGGAGCCAACCACGTCCACGTCACCGGTCAGCAGCTGGGCCACGGCCTGCTGCGTGTCCTGGATGAACAGGATGGTGATGTTCTTGATGGGCAGCTCGCCGCCATAGTAGAACGGGTTGAGCTCGAGCTCCATCTTGACGCCCTTCTCCCAGTTCTTCAGGATGTAGGGGCCAACGCCCAGCGGCGTCTCGGCGATTTCCTTCAGGCCGGACCACTCGGTGGTCGGCACATCGGCCAGGGTGCGGCCGTCGGAGACCACCAGGTGCGCGGGGTAGATGCCGATCGGGGCCAGGAAGTACAGGGCGGCCGAGTAACCGGGCTTGTAGGTCACCGTGTACTGGGTGTCGTTGGTGAACTCAACGGCCTGGATGGACTGGCAGATGGAGTAGTCCACGGCGCCGGAGGCCGGGTCGCAGTCATTCTTGTAGGCCAGCTCGAAGTCCGCCTTGGACACGGGCGTGCCATCCGACCAGACCAGGCCGTCTTTCCAGGTGTAGGTGACGACCATCTGGTTCATCTTGACGGTGCCGCTGGCAAATTCCACTTCATTGCCATCGGAGTCCTTGACCTTCAGGCCGGCCTTGAGGGTCAGCAGATTGCCATCGGCGTCGGTGGGCGTGCCGCTGAAGTCCACCACCGGGTCGCCTTCCTTAACATCCACGACGTTCACCACGGCCGCGCCGCTCTCGACCGTCGCCAGTTCCGCCAGCTTGGGCTGGAAGTCATAGGCGTACTGCGTGCGGGAGTTCTCGCTGACCAGGTAATCCACGACGCGCTGCACGGCCGCGGATTCAACCAGGGTGTACATGGAGGCCGGCTCCTGGGACAGGGCCAGCACCAGGGTATCGCCGCCGTCCGACAGGGACCACTCGCTGGCGTTCCAGGTGTAGTAGTCGGTGGCGCTCGGCTTGAAGCCGACCAGGTTGGACGTGGCGGCGTTGCCCTCGGCGCGCTGGAAGACGGGCAGGCTCACCATGTCCTTGGCGAACTCGATCTGGAAGATCTTGTATTGCGCGATGCGCTCGTCGCGCAGGTAGGTGTTGTTGGCGGCGTTAATCGCATCGCTCGCCGTCTGATTGCACCAGCCCATGTAGTTCTGGCCGGCCCAGCCGTTTTCGGGGGTCGGGATCTGGTTGCAGGCGTACAGGGTCTGGCCCTTGGGATCGGTCTCGCCCACCCAGGCGAAGGCGCCCAGCTCGAAGTCGCGGCGCGCCAGGCCGGTGGTGGAACCGAACCACCAGGAGGCCGGGGCATGCAGGCGCAGGACGCGGATGCCGCAGGCAGCCATCTGCTGCTCGAACACGGCCGCCCAGGTCTGGCGGAAGGCCGCGCTGGTGGTGGTGAACTTGAGGTTCAGCTCGTCGCCGGCCTCATTCGCGCGGAACGTGGCGCCATCGGCCAGGGTCCAGCCGGCCTCATCCAACAGGGCGCCGCCCTTGGCCGCGTCAAACGGGTACTTCTGGACTTCGTCGCCATAGTAGGCGGCCCAGCTGACGCGCGGGATATTGGTGTCCATCAGCAGCGTTTCCTGATCGGCATCAGGCAGCCACGGATAGACGGACTTGATCAGTTCGGGGCGGTTGGTGCAATAGGCGATGGCCTGGCGCACGCGCACGTCACCGAGCACGGGGTGCGGGGTGGTGTAAGACTTGGCTTCCACCTCGACGACCTGGGTCTCTTTCTGGACCACGACCTGGGTCTGCACCACTTCTTGAACAACTTCCTTGGTGACCTCAACCACCTGCGTCTGCACGATGGTCTGAGGCTGGCAGGCCGCCAACACCATGCTCACGATCATGATGCCAGCGAGCGCTGACCACTTTCGGCTCTTAAGCATTGTCTCTCCTCCTCAAAAGGAAAATAGGATGGAACACTCTGTGGCCCTCTCACAGGGCAGTGATGTGTTTTCTCTGCGGGCCTAACCACCTCCCTCCCATAGCTTCAGTCTACTCCTGGCGGGGCACACCGCCGCCCTAACAAGACAACCAGCGACTCCAAACCGGCCGGCAGGAGTCAGGTTGAACTCCCGCCTCGGGTTTGGAGGCGCTGGCCGATGTCGCAGATTGATTGGCGCATTCATGCTTGGAAAGCGACTATAACACAGCATTAAAAAGAGCGTCAAGGAAAAATCGGCGCCGCGTCCAAGGGCGCCGCCGCGGGGTCGGCCGCCAGCCGGCCAGTTTTGGCCCAGCCGTCCGGCTGACGTGGGTTCTTTGGGGTTTTGGATGGGTAAAACAGCTAGCGGCCAGCTTCTAACCCAATCTCAACCCGGCCAGCCCGCCGGCTCGGCATAACCAGCGGACCACTATCTATACCCGCACCCCGCCCCTCAGGTTCAAGGTTCAGAGCGACCTATTATCTCGAGGTTCCACAAATCCGAGCGGGCGGAAGGATCCAGCCGGTAGCCGGCCACCCCCGGCCGGGCCACGCTGGCCGCAAACCGAAAGAACAACGGCACCACCGGCAGGTCGCGGGTGAAGATGGCTTGAGCTTGCTGATGGGCGGCGCGGCGCTCGGCGGGGTCAAAAGCCGTTTGCGCGCGCTGGCAGGCCGCGTCGAACTCCGGGCTGCTGTAGCC
>JAGOBN010000736.1 GCA_017999235.1 Anaerolineales bacterium
AGCGGCGGCCGCCGTCACTGCCGGCTCCTCGGCGGGGAGCGAACTGGGCCGGGTGGCCGCCGGCGATTGCGCGGGGGTGGCGGTGGCGGCCGGCGCCAGGAGGCCCGGCGCAAAGACGGCAAACAGAATTCCCAGGACCACCACCACGGCCACGCCGCCCAGGACGGCGGCCAGCGGAAAAGGCCGGGCGGCCGCCTGGCCGCCAACGGCTCCAGCTTCAGAGACCGGCGGCGGGGCCGCCGCCAGCGTGGCGGGTGCGGCGGCGGCCACCACGGTGGCGGGGCTGGCCGGGCGCGGCGCGGCCAGCGTCTCCGCGCCGGCCAGCGCCTGTTTCCAGGCGGCCAGGAAATCGGCCACGCTGGCGAACCGGTCGGCGGGCTCTTTGGCCAGCGCCTTAAGCAGCACGCGCTCGATGCCGGGCGCGAGATCGGGTTTGATGGAGGAGGGCGGCGGCAGCGGCGAGTTGATCTGTTTGAGGACCACCGCCAGCGGGGTCTCGGCTTCAAACGGCACGCGGCCGGTGGTGAGCTCGTAGAGGATGATGCCGAGCGAGTAGATGTCGGTGCGCTGGTCCACCTTGTCGCCCTGCGCCTGCTCCGGGCTCATGTAGGCCGGCGTCCCCATCATGGCGCCGGTATTGGTGAACTGCGCGCCGCCTTCCAGCAGCTTGGCGATCCCAAAATCAGTGAGGAATAAATTGCCCTGCGCGTCCAGCATGGCGTTGGAGGGTTTAAGGTCGCGATGGATCACGCCTTGGCGATGGGCATATTCCAGGGCTTCCGCCAGCTGCGTGAACAGCCGGTCCACTTCGGCCAGGGACAGCAGGCTGGCCTGCATGCGCTCCTTGAGGGTGCCGGCCTCCAGATAGCGCATCACTAGATAGGGGAGGCCGGCGCCGGTGCCGGAATCGTACACGGGCAGGATGCGGGCGTGCTCCAGGCGCGCGATGGTGCGGGCCTCCTGCTGAAAGCGCCCGGCGAATTCCGCGTTGTCGGCCAACTGGTGCGGCAGGACCTTGATGGCCACATAGCGGTCCATGGCGGCATGGTAGGCCTTGTAAACCGTCGCCATGCCCCCCTGGCCAATCTGGCCGATGATCCGATAGGGGCCGAGGTCCTGGCCGGGCTGGAGATTTTCCATGCCGTTTTCTCCCGGAGCGGTGTGTGGTTGCCTAAGGTGATTGTAAACCGCGGGGCCAAATAAAAGCGGGACGCGCGGCGGCGTCCCGGTTAGAATTTCAGAGGGCCGTGGGCGTTCAAGCCGGCTTGGTGTCGCCGGCGCGTTCGGCGCGGTGCATGGCGGTGACCGATAACTGAGCCACCACCAGCATCAGATCCAGATCGTCCTGGGTGAACTCCCGGTCGGAGACCTTGTTGAGGATCTGGATCACGCCCAGCACGCGGCCGGTATCCAGCACCAACGGCACGCACACCATCGAGCGGGTTTTAAAGCCGATGGTCTCGTCCACGCGGGCATAGAAGCGCGGGTCGCGCCGGACGTCCATCACGATCTCGGGCCGGTGGGAGGTGGCCACCGAGCCGGCGATGCCCTGGCCGGCCGGCATCCGATAACCCTGCAGCGATTCGGCGGCGGTGCCGCGCACCACGGCGAAGACCAGCTCGCCGCTGGCTTCGTCGCTCAACATCAATGAGCCATCCGAGGCCTTGAGGACCGCCATCGAAGTATCCAGGATGTCGCTGAGCAGCTTGAAGACGTCGGTCTCGGCGGTGATGGTTTGGGAAAGGTAATACAGACCGGAGAGGGCGTGCACTGATTCGCGCAGGGCGCGGAGCTCGTCGCGTAATTCACGGTTTTCGTCCGCGAACCGCTTAGCCTCTTCTTTCAAGAAGCGGACCGCTTCATCCGACATGCCGCCACCTCGCTTTACGTTATTGTAACGCGGCGTCATCATAGCACGGACGCCCCGGCGGGACAATCGCACTCTTTAAGGACAACGGCCCGGACAAGGTCCGGGCCGTTGTGGACAGGCTTATTCTTCGCCGAGATCGCGGCGGCGGCGTTTGTTGATGCGGCGAATGGCTTTCTTCTTTTCAATCCGGCGCACCTCGCTCTTGGACACAAACCAGCGCTTGTTGCGCAGTTGGGTGAGGAGGCCGCTGCGCATCACTTTCTTCTTGAAGCGCTTGAGCAATTGATCTTGGGATTCACTCGGGCGTAAGACGACACGGGTCATGGGAATTCACCTCCCTTCCGGGGGTGTCAGTGACTGTTAGTTAAGCGGCCCGCAGTTTACCGTAAAACAAGGCCGCTTGTCAATCACGGCGGGAATCGGCTATTCCGGCACCACGTCGCTGTCTTTGGATTTCCAGACCTTGGTGGCGCGGTCAATAAAGAGCACCCCATCCAGGTGGTCGATTTCATGCTGGAAGATGCGCGCCAGCCAGCCGTGAGCCTTGATCTTCACCGGCCGGCCCTTGCGGTTGAGCGCTTTCACCGTGATGGCCTGATGGCGGTCCACCTCGCCGGCGTAGCCGGGCAAGGAGAGGCAGCCTTCCACCCCGGCCGCCAGCTCGTCCGAGCGCTGCGTGATCTCGGGATTGACGATGACGAACAGCTTGGGGGCCGGCGGCTCGGCGTCTTCCGGCAGATCTTCGAGGCCAGGCGCGTACTCGATAACGGCCACGCGCAGGCCGACAGCCACCTGGGGCGCCGCCAACCCGACGCCGGGGGCCTCGCGCATCGTGTCAATCATGTCGTCGATCAGCTTCTGCAGGGCTGGGTCGGCTAAATCTTTGACCGCATGGGCTTTTTTGCGCAGGGCCG
>JAGOBN010000077.1 GCA_017999235.1 Anaerolineales bacterium
AGGTTATATGCCACGCCAAACGCGTTCACGCCCACCAGCGAGAACAGCATGGGCAGGATCAGGTTGTAGGCCAGGGACGGCATCACTCCCAGCAGCTTGGTGAGCAGGCCGGCCACCACAAAGCCGTAGTAGTAGTAGTTGAGATAGCCGCCGGCCAGCCACGGATCATACGGCGGGAAGTAGGTGCTCTTCAGCACCGCGTTGAAGTACGAGAAGTCCATGGGCTTCTCGCCGCCGAAATACGGATGCCACAAATCCGGGTTGCCGGCGCGGATGAACAGCATCAGCGCGAACAGGCCCAGGCCCACCAGTTCCACGCCGACGAGGTGCCGCCAATGGTCGCGCCCATACGCCGCCAGTTCGGCGCGGCGGGCCCACCCGATCGCCAGCGACACCAGGCCGAGGGCCAGAAAAGCCAGCGCAATGGTGCCTTGCGTGAAGGGCGCCAGGCGCAAACTGCCGGCCAGCCACACCAGCCAGGCGACCACCAGCAGGGCCACGCTCTTCGCCAGCGGGTAGCCCTTGTCCGGCAAGCCGCCCAGCGCCACAAAGGTCAGCGGGAAGGCCAGCCAGCCGATGACCAGCAGCGTCAGATACCAGACCGCCACCGCCAGGGGCTGGTTGGTGTTGAGCGCGCCCTCCAGGTCGAACATGGCGCTCCAGGTGCCGCCGGCGCGCTGGTTGGCCAGCAGATCGGAGGGCAGCATCAGCAAGGTGGGGGCGCGGGTGGCATCCACCGGCCCCTGGTTCACCACCTGGGTCAAGTCCACGGCTTCCAGCACGGCGCGGGCCTGATCCAGGCTGAAGTCCGGGCGCTTGCGGAAGATCCAGACCGGCGCGTGGTCGTAAACGCTGAAAGCTTCCTCGGCCGCCCAAATGTTATCGTTGAACGGATCAGTGGCGTTGGGGTTGAGGCGCGGGCGCTGGCCCCAGGCCCAGGTGCCGGCCACATCCGAGACCTGCAGGGGGCCGATAGTGATGGGCGATTGGAACTGCGCCGCCAGCTCAAAGCCCAGCCGGCCGTCAAACAGCGCCCGGTAATACTCCATGGTCAGGGGGTAGGCGGCCGGCAGGCGCGAGGCCGCCCAGATCGCGCGCTGACTGGGCAGGAAGACGTAGTCCGCCTGGGCCAGGTTGGTGAGCAACATCTCGCGCTTGTTGACATCGTCTTGCCAGCGCACTTCCATGGTCAAGCCGCGGTACAGGCCGCCAAAGGCGTCGCGCCCATCCACGCGCAGCGGCACGCCCTCGTCCCAACTCTCGTTGGCCACCACGGTCTGCAGCACTTGCAGCGGCCCGCCCTCCGGCGCCGAGACCAACAAGTAATAGGGCCGGTTGGCGTCCAAAGCCACCGGGGCCACCGGCGCGGACGCGGGCTGGCCCTGGCCGGTCCCGGTGTCCGGCGCCACCGGCAGACGCGCCGCGGCCAGCATCTGCTCGCCGGCCGGGTCGGCGGCCACCACCACCTGGAGGGTGCCGGCGATGGTCGCGTCAAAAAGATTCCGCACCCGCGCGGCGCTCAGGCCGGTGAGCGTGGCCGGCGCGCGCAGTCTGAACTCCGCCCGGTAGGTGACATCGCCCACCAACTCCTGGCCGTTCGGGAAAGCCACCGGCTCCACGGCCGCGCCGCCCTCCGGCAAGCTGAGCTGCAGGCTGAGCGGCCCGGGGATATTTTGGTAGATCCAGCGGGAGGCCTGGATGCGCGTGTTATCCGTGCGGTAGAGGCTGGTAAAGCCCCACGCCCAGGCCAGCGTACCCGCCAGAACCAGGGTCGTCAGGATCACGGACAGCGGCCGGAAAAGCCCTGGCCCTCTGGCCTTTGACCCCTGGCCCTTTTCCCACAGTTCCACCAACGCCCAGGCCGCCAATAGCGCCAGGAATGGGTAGATGGGCAGGAAATAGCGCACCGATTTCACCCAGCGCGTCCCCATGAACAGGAAGTAGCCGCCCACCCAGATCACGGGCAGGGCGTGCGGGGCGATGTGCGTGGCAAACTGCGCGGCCCAATCGGATTTCAGCAGCCGCCAGGCCGCCCAGGCCAGGCCCGCCCAGGCCGCCAGGCCCAGCGGCCACCCCATCCCCCACACCACCATGTTGATCCATGGAAAGACCAGCGCCGGCCGGTTGGTCCACTGCTCGCCGGGCGGCCCGCCGCCCACGCCGCTGGACTCGGACTGCGCCACGGCCAGGCTGTCCAGCCATTCCTGATTGGGCGTCACCGTGAAGATCGTCGTGTCGCCGGTCTTGGCCCGGAACGCCATGGGCTGGGTGACGCGGAAGGTGAGCAGCGCGACCAGGCCGGCCAGCACGCACAGCAGCAGCCCCCGCTGCAGCGCCGCGCCGGGCGCGCGCTCCCAGACCGCGCGGTGCGCCAGCGCGGCCGCCACCACGATCAGGCCGGCCAGCGGCGCCAGGTTAATGCGCGAGGCCAGGCACATGCCAAAGAACACGCCAAACAGCGCCGCCCACCCCCAGCTGGCGCGGCCGGCCGGCGGCGCCTGCGCCACGCGGACCGCCGCGTACAACGCCAGCGCCGTGAAGAGCACGCCAAAGTTATCGGCGGTCATGAAGTGCGATTGCTGGATCTGCATGACGGCCAGCGCGCTGAGCGCCGCCGCCAGCAGGCCGACGCGCCGGTTATAGAGCCGCGCGCCGATCAGGAACAAGACGGCCAGCGCCAGCGTATCCGCCAGGGCCGAGAACTGCCGGCCGAACAGGCGCTGCTCGCCATAGCCGGTGTTGCCGGTCACTTCCGCGCCCCACTTCAGCAGAATGATGGGCCACTGGCCCCAGCGCATGCGGTTATCCGGGCCGGGCTCGGTGGGGTTGCCAAAGGCGTCGTATTTTTGGTAGGGGCTGATGGGCGACAGGCGGGTGTTGAACCACTCGTCCCAGGTGGCCGGGATCCGCAGCCGGGTGAGCGTGGAGGTCAGGCCGTACTCATCCGGGTGGATGTCCGTGCCCTGGCTCCAGTTGGTCCAGCTGAAACGGAAATAGACGCCGACGCCGATCAGGATGATCAGCAGCGCGTCAATAAAAAAACCGCGCCAGCTCACCGGCCGGGGCGCCGGGGCCGGCTGAAGACGCGGCGCGGCGTCCGGGGGCGCCAATTCAACAGAAGCAGGCTGATCGCTCATACCGTTTTCAAGACTCATCCTTCAACCCGGCGCTCAGGGCGTGGAGAACGTGGGCTCGCCCAGCTCAGGCTGGGCCGGCACAAAAAAGACCAGGAAATCCCGGTCGGGCCGGGCGGAATGATACAGCGAGAGCCGGCCGTCCGGGTACAACTGCCGCAGCACCGGCAGCGTGGCGGGCTCGCCATCCGGCCGGACGCCCTGCGCGTCCCGCAGATGGAGAATGAACAGCTTGGCGCGCGGGTCGGCGGTGGTGGCCGGCATGTCCGGCGCCTGGATGGCGTAGTCACGGTAGACCTGGCCCGCGTACATCCCGACGGCGCGGGTGTCCACCCAATACGGGAAAGGCCGCACCCAGGCGGTGTCATATGACCCAAACGAGTTGGCGAAGTCGTGCACCACCTGGCCGATCTCCGAGGCGTTCTGCGCGCCGCCGATATATTGGGCCGGATACTGCTCAAAGTACATGGCGCGGTTGAGCGTGAAAGCGCCGGCCAACACCAGCGCCAGGGTCACCGCGCCCGCCCCCAGCGCCGGCTGGCCGAGGCCGGCCCAGCGGGCGCGGCGCACCAGCAGCCACAGCGGATACGCCGCCAGGACATACACCACCGGGATCGCGCCGCCGGTCCGCACCACGGACGGGTTCTCATCCGGAAAAGCCAGCGAGAGCGTGGAGGGCAGCATGAGCAGCGGCACGGCCAGCAGCAGCGCGCCGGCCTTCCAATCCCGCTTGAAGATCAGGCGCGCCAGCGCGTAGGCCGCGCCCAGCACCAGCACCGCGCCGGTGAAGAGATCCAGCACCGGCCGGCCGCTCAGGGTGTTCACCCAGACCACATCGCCGCGCCAATTAAATTGCAGCAGCGCGTTCCAGTTATTCTGCAGAAAGATCAGCAGCGGCGCGCCGGTGATGGCGCTCTCGTTCTCGCTCAGCCGCGAGAGCGTGCGTTCCCAGAACAGGTCCGGCCGATCCGCGGCATAGCGCAGCAGCGGCAGGAACACCACCAGCGCGGTCACCAACAGCAGCAGGGTGTGCGCGGCCGTTTCCAGACGCCGGCCGCGCGCGCTGGGCTGCAGCAGCCACAGGCCCACCAGCGCGGCCACCACCCCGGGCAGCACCCGGATCGGGCTGTAGCCGTAGAGGCCCGCGCCCAAAAACAGGCCGGCCAGGATAAAGTCGTTGCGCGTGCCGCGCCGCAGGCCGCGGAACAAATACAGGAGCACCGGCGCCACAAACACCGGGTAGAGCGGAAAGCGCAGGCCCACCCGGCTGATGGCGGTGTGCCAGAAGCTGACCGCCGCCAGCGCCAGCGCCAGCAGGCCCAGCAGGTCATCCTCTAATTCGCGCCCCAGCAGGAAGATGTACGGCAGGGTGAAAAAGCCGATCAGGGCCGTCCCCAGCTTGAGCGCGAGGTGGCTGATCCCCAGGCCGAACAAATCCCCGATCCAAGCCGTCCAGTAAAACTGGAGCGGCTCGCGGCCGGTGTTGCGCTCAAAGAAGATCTTGGTTTCGCCGCCCAGCCGCAGATCGGCTACATCCAAGAGCTTCTCGACGTGGTCGGACGTCATCTCCGGCGGGAGCACGTCGATCTGGTTGAAGCGGAAGTAAGCGCCGGCCGCCAGCGCCGCCAGCACGGCCACGCCTACCCAGGAGAAGCGCAGCGCGAACGCGCCGGCGCGCACCGCGGCCGCCCACCCCGCCAGCCGCGCGCGCCACCCGCGGAAATCGTACACGGCCGCCAGCCACGCGCCCACCGCCAGCGCCCAGGCGGACCCGTTGAAGAGCGTAAAGCGGTTGCCGCCGGACAACGCCAGGGCGGCCAGGCCGGCCCCGCCGGCCACCAGCAGCGGCCGCCAGCGCCAGATCACGGGCTGCTCCACCGCGGCGCCGGGAGCGGCCTCTCCGGCCGGCCCCAGCAGACCCTCGCGCCGGATGACGCCGGCAAAAGTCAGCAGCGCCAGACCATACAGGCCCAGCCCCCAGGCCAGGTTCGCGGGCTCGTTCGAGAGCGCCATCTGGCCGATGACGGCCAGCCCGAAAACCAGGGGCAGGCGCAGCGGCGCCACCCACGCCCAGCGCTCCGCGGCCGGCAATTCCAGGTTAATGGGGGGGACGCTCGGCGCGGCCGCCGCCGGCGCATCGATCGGCAGCTCCCGCTCCCCCACCGCCGGCCAGCGCCAGGTATTGGCGCCGCGCACCTGCAGGCCCCGCACTGCCAGGAAGAGCGCCAACGCCAGGAGCCCAAAGCCGGCGCCGTTCTTTTGGAGGAACCACAGCCCCAGGCCGGCCAGGGCGGCCAGACCCGCCAGCCCAAAACGCCAGCCGCGCCGCGCCAACGGCTGGGACCAGACGGCGGTAAGCCAATCCAGCAGAGAGGGGGTGGGCGGCAAATCGGCCATGGCGTTTGATCCCGGCTCAGGCGGCCTTTCGCGCAATGAAAAAGAGATAGGCGCCCCGCGCCGGCAGGGGTTCTTCATAGAACCGGCGCACCAGCCGCTCGGTCACCGCCAGGTTGGCGCGCGTCGGCGCGAACAGCCAGCGCCCGGTCAGCGCGTGGGCCAGGGCGGCCGGCACGCCGAGATAATGCCCCCACTCCAGAGCCTGCAGCGCGGGCCGCGAGAAATAGTACCAGTGCTTCTCCACCGTGAAGCCGGTGCGCGCCAGACGCGCCTGCCAGACCGCCGGGCTGTCGCAATGGTGGTGCCGGGAGATGCGGTTGAAAAAGTTCTCGTAGGCGCCGGCCAGCGGGGCCAGCCCCACCCGCCGCAGGGCGCCGGAGACCGCCAGGAACTCCAGGAAGTACTCGCTGGGCGTGCAGAAGACGAAGGCCGCGCCCGGCCGCAGCACGCGGGCCACCTCCGTCAGCACCGGGTCGAGGTCCGGGATGTGCTCGAGGACGGAGTTGCTGACCGCGCTGGCGAAGTGGCCGTCTGGGAACGGCAGCGCAGCGCCGGCCGCCTGCGCCAGGCCGCGATACACCGCCGGGCGCAGCCGGCGCGCCTCACGCAGCGGCGGCGTCCACGGGTCCACGCCCACGTCCAGCGGCCGGTCAAAGGCCACCGACGCGAAGTGCGCGTCGCCGCTGCCCAGGTCCAAGACCGGGGCCGGCAGGGTGATCGCTTGATAAAAGCGCGCCTCCACCGCCCGCAGCAGGCCCCGGAAGGCCGGCAGGTCTTTGAGGTTGCGCCAGAGCAAATCGTCGGTGGCAGGGTCAGGGGCAAGCCGGGTCATAGTCCAAAGTTATACACCTGGGCGGGGCCGTTTTCTCACGCGCCGCCGCGTTTCGCGCGCCGCAAAGTCTCAAACAGCTCTTCATAGCGCGCGGCCGTGGCGGCCGGGCTGAACTGCTCGGCGATGGGCGCGCGCGGCCGCACAAAGCGGTCCCGGTCCGCCAGCACCGTCAGCAGCGCCTCCCCCAGCGCGCGGGCATCGCGCGGCGGCGCGGTCAGCCCCATGCCGGTCAGCTGGGTGGGGACGCGCACGCCCGGCAGCGCGCTGGCCACGCTGGGCGTGCCGGAGAGCGCGGCCTCGATCTGCACCAGGCCGAAGGTCTCGGTGTTGTTGATGCTGGGCAGCACATGCACGTCACAGCAGGCGAAAAACACGGCCATCTGTTCCGGGCTGAGCGTGCCCACGTGCCGGTAGTGGGCGCGGTAGCGCTCCACCAGCGGCTCGATCTTGCGCAAGTATTCGGCCTCGCCGATGGCCTCGCGCGGGCCGGCGTGCAGGATCAGCGCGTCCGGGTGCCGCGCCAGGATGGCGGGCAGGGCTTCGAAGAGGTATTCCACGCCTTTTTCGGCCGCCAGCCGCACCGCCAGACCGATGACGGGCCGGCGGCCGGCCAGGCCGTGCTGGGCCTGGAAAGCGGCCACGGCCTCCGGCGTCGGCGCTTGCGCTTCCACCGGCGGCGTGATGACGGTCACGCGGTCCAGGTATTTCGAGAGGAAGCGCGAGTGCTGGGCGAAGTCGTCGGTGTAAGCCACGATCCGGTCCGCCAGCGCGGCCGCGAACCTGTTGATCAGGTCCACGGTCCCGCCGGCCACGGCGTTAATCAGCGACGGCGGCAGGATCAGGTCCGAGTGATAGGTGAGCACCACCGGTTTGCCCCATAGCCGGCCGCGCACCGCCAGGCCGGCGGCGTCCAACTGCGGCAGATGCAGGCTGAGCACATCGTGGCGCGGCACCTGCTGGGTGGCCACCCAGCCGAGCGTCGGCATCACCACGCCCTTGCTCACCCGCGCCAACACCGGCACGCGGATCACGTCCACGCCATCCAGGCGCTCGGCCCGCGGCAGCGCCGGATCATACTGCGCGGTGAGCACCGTCACCGCGTGGCCGCGCGCGGCCAGGGCGCGCGCCAGCCGCTCCACGTAGATGGTCAGCCCGGAAACGTGCGGGCGGTAGTAAGTCAGGCCAATCAGAATCTTCATAGGCATGCGGTTGGATAACCGGCCGCGGACGGCGCGGGGTCAGGTCTCGGTGGTCGGGCGGCCTTCGTCGCTCGCCGGCGCGGCCGTCAGCAGCGCGCGCGCCGAGCGCGCCAGATGCGCGAGCGTTTCGCCTTCCTGCGCCAGCGCCAGCGCCCCCATCAAGCTGGTCAGGCCATAGTTGGCGAAGTGGTGGACGACGGCGATGCTGAACGCCAGGCTGCCGGTCACGCCAAAAACGCCGAGCGCGCCCATGCCGGCCGCCTGCCAGACGCCCAGGCTGCCGGGCGCGGAGGGGACGGCGATACTCAGGCCCGTCACCACCAGCATAAAAAATCCCATCGTCGGCGGGGCCTGCGGCAGGAACATCACCAGCAGCAGCCAGGCGCTCAAGCCGGCGCACCCCCAGGCCAGCGCCGAGAACGCCGCGGCCATCACCAGACGCCGCCCGTCCTGCAAAGCCGCCAGGCCGTCCACCATCGAATGAAACAGGTCTTCCAGCCGCTGGGCCTGGCCCCACAAGCGGGCCAGCAGGCCCACGCCCCACCGCACCAGGGCCAGCAGCCAGGCCGGCTTGCGGGCCACAATATACAGGCCGGTGAGCGCCAGGATTGGGATCGAGAAGACGGCGGCCACGGCCAGCGCGCCGCCCATCAGGCCGGCCGCCAGCGGCCCGAAGACGGCCAGCATCCCCACGATCATGCACAGGTCGATCACGCGCTCCACCAGCACCGAGGACAGGGCTTGGGCCGTGGTCAATTGGCGCGAACGGCTGATCAGGTAGGCGCGGCCCACCTCCCCCAGCCGGAAGGGCAGGACATTATTCAGCAGATAGCCGGCGTTCAGCGCGCCAAAGACGCGCCGAAAAGAGAGCTGGCGCCCCAGCAAGACGCGCCAGCTCAGGGCGCGCGCCACCTGGCCGGCCAGGATCAGGCCGAGGGCCGGCGCCGCCCACACATAGTTCGCGCCGCGCAGGACGTCGCCGACATCCACCAGGCGCACATCCCGCAAGGCCCAAGCCAGCGCCAAGACGCTGATGAGCAGACCGAGCAGCCATTGCCAAGAGCGGCGCATACAACGTCACCGGATAACGGACGACAGGCGCTGGACGATCATGGGCACGGTCGTCCGGCGGCCGACGTCAATCGTCCCCCAACCGGAGCACGGCCATGAAGGCTTCCTGCGGGATCTCCACCTGCCCCACCATCTTCATGCGCCGCTTGCCCTTCTTTTGTTTCTCCAGCAGCTTCTTCTTGCGCGAGATGTCGCCGCCGTAGCATTTAGCCAGCACGTCCTTTTTCATGCCGCGCACGTTGGCGCGCGAGATGATGCGGCCGCCGGCCGAGGCCTGCACCGGCACCTGGAACTGCTGGCGCGGGATCAGGTCCTTGAGCTTGGTCACCAGCGCCTGGCCGGTGGCGTAAGCCTTCTCTTTGTGGACGATCATGGCCAGCGCGTCCACGGGCTCCTCGTTCACCAGCACGTCCAGCTTCACCAGGTCCTGCACGCGGTAGCCGCCGACGTGGTAATCCAGCGAGGCGTAGCCGCGCGTGCGGGACTTGAGATGGTCGTAGAAGTCGATGATCAGTTCCGCCAGCGGGATATCAAACTTCAGCAGCACGCGGCCCGGCACCGGGTATTCCTGCTCGCGGAACTCGCCGCGCCGTTTGGTCACCAGGTCCATGATCGTGCCGTAATAAGTCTCGGGCGTGAAGATCTCGATCTTCATCCACGGCTCGCCGATGGTCTCAATGCGCGAGGGGTCGGGCAGGTCGGCCGGCGAATCGATCAGGATGGTCTCGCCGCTGGTCAGCTTGACCTCGTACTCCACCGACGGCGCGGTGGCGATGATGTCCAGGTCGTACTCGCGCTCCAGGCGCTCCTGGATGATCTCCATGTGGAACAGGCCCAGGAACCCGCAGCGGAAGCCGAAGTTGAGGGCCTGCGAGGTCTCCGGCTCCCAGACCAGTGAGGCGTCGTTGAGCTGGAGCTTCTCCAGCGCCTCTTTCAGGTCCTGGTAGTCCTCGCCGTCCACCGGGTAGATACCGGCGAAGACCATGGGCTTGATCTTCTGGTAGCCGGGCAAGGGCGCGCTGGCCGGCCGGCCGGCCAGGGTCAGCGTATCGCCCACGCGGCACTCCTGCACCGTCTTGAGGCCGGTGGCCACGTAGCCCACCTCGCCGGCCTCCAGTTCGCCCGTGATCACCATCTGCGGTGAGAACGTGCCGATCTCCACCGGGTCGCCGGCGATATCGGTGACCATCAGCCGGAACCGGTCCTCTTTGCGGATGCGGCCGTCCACCACGCGCACGTAGGCAATGACGCCTTTGTACGAGTCGTAATGCGAGTCAAACAGCAGGGCGCGCAGGGGCGCGTCCGGGTCGCCTTTGGGCTGGGGCACGCGCCGGACCACGGCTTCCAGCACCGCCTGGATGTTGGTGCCGTCCTTGGCCGAAATCGGGATGATATCGTCGGGCGAGCCGCCCAGCAGGTCCAGGATCTCCTGGCGGACTTCGTCCACGCGGGCCGAGGGCAGATCGATTTTGTTGATGACGGGGATGATCTCCAGGCCGGCGTTGAGGGCCAGGTAGAGGTTGGCCAGGGTCTGGGCCTCGATGCCCTGCGTGGCGTCCACCACCAGCACCGCGCCTTCGCAGGCGGCCAGGGCGCGGCT
>JAGOBN010000737.1 GCA_017999235.1 Anaerolineales bacterium
ACAAGGCTTACCAGCCCAGCCTCGACCGCTACGTCGCCATCAAGGTTCTGCGCGCGCAATTGGCGGACGACGACGGCTTTGTGGAACGCTTCGAGCAGGAGGCGGCCCTGGTGGCGCGCCTGCGCCATCCCAACATCGTCCAGGTCTACGATTTCGACGTGGAGGGCGACCGGTATTTCATGGTGATGGAGCTGATCGAAGGCCCCACCCTGACCGCCGAACTCGACGAGCGCACCCGTTACGTCCCCGCTTACCGGGCCGCCTTTTCCGCCCAGGAAACCGCCAGCCTGTTCAGCGCCCTGGCCAGCGCCGTGGATTACGCCCACGGGCGCGGCATGGTCCACCGCGACCTCAAGCCCAGCAATATCATGTTGACGGGCGACGGCCAGGTGGTGCTAACCGATTTCGGCATTGCCCGCATCCTGGAGACCGCCCGCCCGCGCCCGATCGGCGGCCGGCCCGCCGGCACCCCGGCTTATATGGCGCCCGAGGTTGCCCAGGGCCAGCCGGCCAGCCGGCTGAGCGACATCTACGCGCTGGGCGTGGTCCTGTACGAGCTGATGACGGGCCGCGTGCCGTTTCTGGACGAGCAGCCCGATCTGATCCTGATGCGGCACATCCAGGCGCCGCCGCCGCCGCCCACCACCCTGAACCCGGAGATCCCGCCGGCCGTGGAGCGCGTCATTCTGCGCGCGCTGGACAAGAACCCCGACCAGCGCTTTCTCACCGCCGGCACGATGGCGCACGCGCTGCGCGAGGCGCTGGATATTTCGCTGGAGCAGATGCTGGCTAATCTGCCCGTCACCACACTCTCCGGCTCGGCCGCCGCCGGACCGCTGGCCACCAACGCCACGCCGATCCTGCCGCCCACCCTGCCGCCGGCCGCGCCGCCCTGCCCGTACCGCGGGCTGTTCGCCTTCCGCGAGAAAGACGCGGCCTTCTTCTTCGGGCGTGAGGAGTTTGGTGACCGGCTGGCCGAGATGGTCGAAACGCGCCAGCTGGTGGCGGTGGTGGGGCCGTCCGGCGGCGGCAAATCGTCGGCGGCGTTCGCCGGCCTGCTGCCCCGCCTCAAACAGGCTGCGGCTCTGCGGCAGGCGCAGGGCAAAGCCTGGATCAGCGCGGACCTGCGCCCCGGCAGCCGGCCTTTTGAAGCGCTGGCCGCGGCTCTGGTGCCAGCCGCCGCGCCGGAACGGGTGGCCAAGATCCAGCTGCTGGCGGACCGGCTGCGGCGCGGCGCCGTGAACGTGAGCGATGCCGCCCAGCGCCGGCTGGCCGATGAGCCGGATGCCAGCCGGCTGCTGCTGGTGGTGGACCAATTTGAAGAGCTGTTCACGGTCTGCCCGGAGCCGGAGGTGCGGCGCGCCTTCATGGACAGCCTGCTGGCGGGCGTGCGCGCCGGCCCCCATCTGCATATCGTCCTCACCTTGCGCGCCGACTTCCTGGGCCAGGCCTTCTCGCACCGGCCGCTGGCGGACGCCCTCCAGGACGCCACGCTCATTCTGGGACCGATGACGCGCGCCGAGCTGGGGCGCGCCATCAAGGAGCCGGCCCGCAAACAGGGCGTGAAGTTCCAATCCGGCCTGGTGGAGCGCATCCTGGAGGATGTGGGCGACGAGCCCGGCAACCTGCCGCTGCTGGAGTTCGCGCTGACGACGTTGTGGGACCGGCAGAGCAATCACCTGCTGACGCACGACGCCTACGAGGAGATCGAGCGCGTGGACGGCGCCCTGGCGCGCTACGCCGAGGCCGTGTACGCCGGCCTGCCCGCGCATCAGAAAGATCCCGCCCGGCGCATCTTTGTGCAGATGGTGCGGCCCGGCGAGAGCACCGAAGACACGCGCCGGCAGGCCACCCGGGCGCAGATGCAGGCGGATTGGCCCCTGGTGCAGCAGCTGGCCACCGCCCGCCTGCTGGTCACCAACCGCGAGCCCGGCGGCCAGGAAACCACCGAGATCGTGCATGAGGCTCTGATCCGCAGCTGGGGCCGGCTGCGCGAGTGGATGCGCGCCGACCGCGCCTTCCGGGCCTGGCAGGAGCGGGTGCGCAGCATTCTCTCCCAATGGGAGGCCAGCCAGCGCGACGAGGGCGCGCTCTTGCGGGGCGCGCTGCTGGTGGGCGCGGAGGGCTGGCTGGCCGAGCGCGAGGCCGAGATCGGGCCGGCCGAGCGCGCCTTCATCCGCGCCAGCATCGAACTGCGCGAACGCGAAAGCGCCGAGCGCGAGCAATTGCGCCAGCGCGAACTGGAAGCCGCCCGCCGGCTGGCGGAAGCCCAGGCGCGCACCTCGCAGCGCGGCCGGAACCGCTCGCTGTTGGCGGGGGTGGCCGGCCTCGCGGCGCTGGCCGCGCTGGTCGCGGCCGGGCTTTTCAGCCTGGAGGCCCAGCGCGCCCACCAGGCGGCGGCGCTGGCCCAGGCGCGCGAACTGGCGGCCCTGGCCCAGGCGGCGCGCCTCACCGACCCCGCGTTAAGCCTGCTCCTGGCGCTGACAGCGGCGGAAAGCGCCGGCGCGCCGGCCGAGGCCTTTACGGCGCTGCGCGCCAGCCTGCAGCAGGTGGATCCGGCGGCGGCTTTGCCCGCCGACCCAGACGCGCTCTTGGCGCTGGCGCGCGCCCGCCTCACCCGCGCCTGGACTCCCGCCGACTGCGAGCAGTACTTGCACGGCCCGTGTCCAGACCCACGGTGAGCGATAAACCCCAGTCGCCCCAGCCGCATTCCCACCGCCCACTTCTCACCTCTCATTGGAGGCCCCATGGATATCGCCATCATGATCGAAGGT
>JAGOBN010000078.1 GCA_017999235.1 Anaerolineales bacterium
GTATCTATCCCAGCTCAAGACCATGGTCGCCGCGCAGGGGCCGGCGGCCGTTCCGCCCTTGATCCCCGTCCCGGCGGCGTTCCCGTCCGAATTGACCGCGCGTTACCGGACCATGTCCGTAGCCGACCCAACCCGGGTGGAGACGATGATCGCCGAGTTGGAGACGCTCGAGACCAGCCAGGCCCAGGTGCGCGCCGCGCGGGCGCGCGGCCTGGGCCGGATTCCGGTGCGCGTGCTCAGCCATGGTCAGCCCCAGAGCGTGCCGGGCCAACCGGACGAAGTCAATCGAGACTATGAAACCGCTTGGCAGCAACTGCAATCTGAGCTGGCCGCGCTGTCACCCCGCGGCCGGCAGCTAAGCGTGCCGGCCGCCGGCCACTTGATCCATCATGACCAGCCCGAGGCCGTCGTGGCCGCTATCCGGGACGTGTTGGCCGAGGCGTAGACCAAGCCGGTGCAGCCTCCGCCGATGCTCAAATCGCCGCTCAGTTATATAATGGCGCAAATCGGATAAGTCGAGGTGGATTTACAAGGAGGGCTTATGACCGACGCCATTCACCTCTTGATTGCCGACGATCATGCGATTGTGCGAGAAGGGTTGCGAGCCTTGTTCGCGACCGAGCCGGGCCTGCAGGTGGTGGGAGAGGCCGCCGACGGCGTGGAAGCGGTCGCCAAGGCGCGCGCTTTGCGGCCGGACGTGATCCTGCTTGATATGGTGATGCCGCGCCAGGACGGCCTCGGCGCAATTGCCGACATCATGCGCGAGACGCCCCAGGCGCGCATCTTAGTACTGACCTCCTTCGCCGAGGACGAGAAAGTTTTCCCGGCCATCAAGGCCGGCGCGCTCGGCTATTTACTCAAAGATTCCACGCCTCAGGAACTCGTGCGCGCTATCCGCAGTGTTCACCAGGGCGAGGCCTCGCTCCACCCCACGATTGCGCGCAAATTGATCCGGGAGCTGGCGCCGCCGCCGCCGGGACACCAGCCGGCCGTCGACCCGCTGACCGAGCGCGAGATCGAGGTCTTGCGCTGGGTGGCGCAGGGCCTCTCCAACGACGACATCGCGCAGCAGTTGGTCGTCAGCGAGCGCACCGTGCGCACCCACGTCAGCAACATCCTCGATAAACTGCACTTGGCGAACCGCACCCAGGCCGCGCTGTATGCGCTGCGGGAAGGGCTGGCCAAACTCCAGCCTGACTAAGAGCCGTGCGCGCCTTCTTCAGCCAGTTGCGCACCCGGTTGGTCCTGGCGGCGTTGGTCTTTCTGGTCGCCTTGACCATCGCCGTGGTCCTGACGGTGCGGGATAGCCTGCTGTTCTCGGCCCGTGACACGGCCCGGCTGAGCGCCCAACAGATGGCGGCCCAGGGCGAAACGGCGCTGCTGGAAATCACGCGGCGCGAAGCAGAACTAACTGCCCGCGATCTCCCGGCGGATCGCCTTGATCTGGCGCGGGTGCAGCGCCGGCTGGATCAGCTTCACCTCGCGCCGCATGCCATCGCATTTGTCGTGGATGCGGCCGGCCGGCTGGCCGCCGTCACGGCTGGCCAGGCCGGGGCTTTATTCGGTGCGGCGGCCACGCCCGACACCGCCTTGCTAGGGCATCGATTAAGTGAAGCCCAAGACCCGATCCTGAGCGCCCTCGGGCCGCGCCTGGCCGCCGGCGACAGCGCCGTCACGCGCCTAGATCTGGACGGCGCGGCCGCTGTGTTGGCCTATGCCCCGCTGCTGGAGACCGGCTGGGCACTGGGGGTCGTGGTGCCGGAGACTGAGCTGGCCGCCGGCGCGGACACGCTCTCCCAAACGATCCAGACCGACATCAACCGCACGCTCCAAGCGACGCTCCTGACGATCGCCTATTTCGCGGCGCTGGCCGTGGTGGGCGTGTTCCTGGCGGCCGGCACGCTCACCCGGCCCATTCAGACCCTGGCGGCCGGCACCCGCGCCATCGCCGCCGGCGACCTGACGACGCGCTTGCCGCTCACCTCCAACGATGAAATCGGCCAGTTGGCCGGCGCGTTCAACCACATGGCGGATGAACTGCTCACCCGCAACACCGAACTGCTGAAGCTGTCGAGCGCCGTGGAGCAAAGCGGCGACATCGTTTTTATCACGGATCGGGCCGGCGTCATCGAGTACGTCAACGTGGCGTTTACGACGCTGACCGGTTATGCGCCGGCGGAAGCGCTTGGCCAGACCCCGCGCCTGCTGAAGTCCGGCGAGCACACCGCCGGTTTCTATGAGCGGCTGTGGCAGACTATCCTGGCCGGCGAGGTCTTTCGCGCCGAGATCGTTAACCGGCGCAAGGACGGCGCGGCCTATGTTGAGGAAAAGACGATTGCGCCGCTGAAGGACCCGCAGGGCCGCCTGACGCACTTTGTCTCCACGGGCAAGGATGTGACCGAGCGGAGGCAGGCCGAACGCGCATTACGCGCGAGTGAAGAGCGCCTGCGGCTGATCACCGAGGTCACCACCGACGCGCTCTATGAGTGGGATATCACCGCCGGCAAAACCCGTTGGAACCACAGCTATCGCACGCTCTTTGGTTATCCGGTCGAGGGCTCGCACGAGCACGTCTGGTGGCGTGAACGCGTTCATCCAGAGGACCTCGCGGCCGCTGTCGCCCAGCTGGAGGCCGCATTTCAGAACCGGGCTGAGTTCATTTCGTTTGAGTACCGCTATCGCCGGGTCGACGAGACCTATGCCTACGTGGTGGATCGCGGCTACATTTTCTATGACGCGGCCGGCCGGCCGCAGCGGCTGGTGGGCGCCATGATCGATATCACCGACCGGGTCCGGCTGACCGAGGCCCAGACCCGGGCCGCGTTGGAGGAGCGCCAGCGCCTGGCGCGCGAACTGCACGACTCGGTCACGCAATCCCTCTACAGCCTGACTTTGCTGGCCGAGGCCGGCCGACGGACGGCGGCGGCCGGCGATCTGGATAAGACGGGCGGGTTTATTGCCCGGCTGGGGGAGACGGCCCAGCAGGCGCTCAAGGAGATGCGCTTGTTGGTGTTTGAACTGCGGCCTCTGGCGCTCGAAACCGAAGGGCTGGTGGAAGCGCTCCAGCACCGCTTGGACGCTGTTGAGAAGCGGGCCGGCCTGCAGGCCCACCTGCGCGCCGGGAACCTGCCCGACCTCTCGGCGGCGGTCGAGCACGGGCTGTACCGCATCGCCCAGGAAGCGCTCAACAATGCGCTCAAACATGCCGCGGCCACGGTCGTGACGGTGACCCTGAGCGCGGCCGCCGGCCGCGTGGCATTGGAGATCGCCGACAACGGCCGCGGTTTTGAAGCCGCCGCGCTCCCGGACGGCGGCGGGCTGGGCCTGGTCAGTATCCGCGAACGCGCCGAAACGCTGGGAGGGCAAGCGCTGATCACGTCTCAGCCAGGCGCGGGCACGCGCGTGAAGGTAAGCGTGCCGGCTTAGGGGCGTTGGAAGATAGCGGAGCGATTTCGGGGAGGGTAAGGCTGCTCACGGCGGCGATCCATGCCGCGCAAGGCCACCGGGCCGGCTGGTGGGGGGTGACAGCATTGATCAGCGTCACGATTATCACGGCGCTGACGGCCATTGTCACCTTCCTGATCTGGATTTGGACGATGGGCTTGAAGAATGAAGCGAATGCGGCCATGGCGGTGTCGTGGAGCTCGATCCCGGTTGGGCGCATCGGGGTGGATGGCATTTACTTCAGCCTCATCATCTTAGGCATGGCACTGCTGCGGGCCGAAGTCATTCCGCGCTGGTGCGGCTTGGCCGTGATCTTCGGGACCGCGCTGCAGATGCCATCCCAATTTGCCAGCGATTACCTGCAGACCTCCATCTTCTTGTGGTTCCCGCCGCTCGGCTCAGCCGTCAGCGGCGCGGCTTTGATCTGGATCGGGTGGCGGCTGTTATCCGGCCGCGCCTGGACCGGTTCGAGCTGGGCGCCGACGACTTGAGGTGTGCCGGCGTTCGCTACGTCATTTGTCAAGCCCTGGACCGCCCGCTGGGCGGTCTTTTGTTTGAGCGCTTCCCGTCGCCCGGCCGATGCGGGCGCGTCCGATTCCTTCTAGGCTGATCACAGTTAATCCGAGTTCGGAGGAGGTCAGCGATGTTCAATCGAACGTTCATCTTAGCGAGTGTTTGTCTGGCCGTGGCGGCGTGTGGGCTGGCCAGGCCGGCGGCTCCGGCCTCGCCGTTGTCCCCGCATATTCCAGTTGATCAGCCCGTGCCCACGGGCACGCATATCCCCGTTGACCAACCCGTTCCCACCGGCACCCACATCCCAGTGGATTTACCGATGCCGATTGGCACGCCGGAGTTGGGCGCCTGGACGCCGGCCGAACTGGCGGCCGCACAATGGCTGGCCACTGACCAAAACTTGCCGCTGGAGACGATTCGGCTTGTCAGCTCGGAGCCGATCGACTGGCCGGATGGCTGTCTGGGTGTGGTGCGGATGGGCGTATTATGCGCGCAAGGGATTGTGCCGGGTTTTCGCCTTGTGTTTACGGCAGCAGGGCAATCTTATGAATTCCACACTAACCAGGACGGCAGCAGTTTGATCGAGAGCCCCGTAAGCTAACCCAGTCAAAGCCGATCATGCTCACCGCGTTGCGGACCCAGTTTCACGCGCCCTATCTGCGGCGCTATCTTGCCCAGGCCAGCGCTACCATCGCCGTGTTCCGCCGGTGGCCGGCGCCGCTGGCGGCGGCCCGGCTGAGCGAAAACATCGCCGGCGAGCGCCGAGCGCTTGTGTAATTCACAGAACAGGGAGGCTGATATGGCGATCGGTGCCGCCGGGAAGAAGACCATTGCCCTCGTCGTCGCCCCGCACAGTTCGCGGCTGGAGATGGTGGGGACCTACAGCATGCTGGTCAGCCTGACGCTGACGGGCCGCCACCGGCTCGTGATCGTGGGTGAGCGCCGTGGCCTGATGAGTTCGGATACCCCGCTCATGATTGCGTGCGACCAAACCTATGCGGAGACGCCGCGGCCGGAAGGGCACTTTGTCATTGGCGGGCCGGCTGCCCTGGCCGATGGCCAGCTGTTGGATTACGTTCGCGCCGCCGGCGCAACGGCCGAGTTCGGGGGCGGCGTCAGCGGCAGCGCGCTCGCGCTGGCCGCGACCGACCTACTGCGCGATCAGCCGGCCACCACCCATTGGGTTTATCGCGCCGATCTGGAGCGCCTGGGCGCGCGTTACATGCGCCGGCCCTGGGTGGAGGCGGGCAAATTCATCACCGGCGCCGGCGTTTCCGGCGGGCTGGAGATGGGCTTGCGCTTAGTGGAGCAGCGCGTGAATGGCGCTGCGGCGCGCCGGCTTCAGGTCCTGGCCGAATATGAGCCCCAGCCGCCCTTCGGCCGAATCGACTGGAGCGCGGTGGAGCGCCAGCCTGAATGCGCCGAGCCGGCGGCCGGCGCCGAGGTCAAAGACCTCGCCCTCGTGCTGTATCCAGGTCTGACCCCGCTCGACCTCGTCGGGCCGCTTCAAATCCTGGCCGCGTTAGCGTGCTATGCGCCGCAATTCCGGCCCGTGGTCGTCAGCGAAAGCGTTGAACCGATTCCCACCGATAACGGCCTCGTCCTCCTGCCTAACAAAACTTTCGCCGAGGGGCCGCACCCCTATGCGCTGATCGTGCCGGGCGGCGGGACGCCCACGTTGCGCGCGCTCAACAACGTTGTTCTCCGGCGCTATGTGCGGGCTGCTGCCGAGACCGCGGCGGTGGTCGCGTCCGGTCTGCACCGGGTCGTTGATCCTGGCCGGCGTGGGCCTGCTGGCGGGCCGGCCGGCGGCCACCCATTGGGCCTTTGCCAAGGTCCTGGAAAGCCTGGGCTCGCCTTACCGGCATGTGCGCTGGGTCGAGCATGGCAAGATCATCCCATCGGCGGGTGTGTCCGCCGGCATCGATATGGCTTTGTATCTCGCCAGCGGCCAGCAACTGCGCCTGCACCCCTTCCAGTTCCTCCAGGGTGTAGATGCGCCCATTTTTGGCGATGAAGCGTTCCGGGTCGCCCTCCGGATGATCGAGGAAGAACGACCCGCCCAGTAATTCATCCAGCAAACGGCCGGCGCGGAGGGTCTGCGCGTGGCCCTCTAAGCGGCGGAGGCGGGTTTCAAGGCTACGCATCGCCGCTGTCCTTGGCCGGCCAGGCTTGCTCCAGCGCATCCAGCCGCTGTTCAATCTCCCCGATTTCCATGCCCTTGAAGTACGCCAGACCCAGCGCCACGATGGCGCGGGTGCGCTGGGCGCTGTTGGGCTGGGCCAATGTGTCCTCGGTCGCCACGTCCAATAGCGACAGGCCGCCGGCGTGGTCGCGGATAGGGAGGACGACGCGGGCGGGGTCCGCGACTCTGGGTGTCCGACTCCACTGGCCGCCGCGCCGGCGCCCGACCGCCCGGGTCTTGACCAGCGCGGGGTCATGAAACGCGCACCAGCCCGCCGGCCGGCGTGGGCCGCGCAGGGCCGGCCGCGGCCTGAAAAAACAGGCCGCCGGATGACTCAAACCCGGCGGACGCCGGCCATCCAGCCAGGCGCCAGCCCCCTGGGCACCTGGCCCGGTCGGACAATTGCGTAGTTTCCCTATACCCGTCCCAGCGCCGGCGGTATACCGTTTCTCTCAGAAACCCAGCGCGGGTCCAAACGGCCCTAACGATTTGGGCAGGCTCCGGAGGGTTGAGCCATGACCGGCGTTGCATTCCCACGCTGAGAGGGCTTCTGCGATGACTGACTCACAAGGGTGGCTTCGGAATGACAGCGGAAGACGAGGGCGCCAGGTGATGGCCGCCAGCGTCATTTTGAGCCTGAGCCTGGCGCTGGCCGGCACCGCGCCGCCGGCCAGCCACGCCGGCCGTCACAGCGGACAATCCCGCTACCGGCCGGCTGAGCTGTGGCTCTGGGCGGCGGCCCGCTGTGATTATGCGTGGATGGATTACCTGGCGCCGGGCGTGCTCATCGTTTTTGGTGGCAAGGCCGACAAAGCGGCCAAGCTATGTGGAGATTCACGGCTAAGATTGCCGGTCGGCTGGACGCACGAAAGATATACGTCGATGGCTTGCGCGGCCATCTGGAGATTCTGCCTGATATTCCACCTGTCGGACACCGGCGTCATTTACGTTATCCGGGCGATTCCCTTGCCGGAGGATGGCGCCGGCCCCGGCCCGCTTAGTTGACACGGCCAGTTGCGCCGAGTCCATTAGAAAGGAATACGCTTATGACGCCATCACAATCACCGACCCCGCAAAGCTGCAACACGCTGGGGTTATCTATTTCGCAGTTACAGGCAATGAGCCTCCGCGAGTTGAAAGAACTGTACCTGTCGCTCCCCAGTGGAAGCAGAGAAAGGCATTTGTTGGAGAACGACTTGTTCAAGGCCAACAAGTTCGTGGCGCTGCTGGCGTCTCTGATGGCGGACGGATTGGCAGCGGCCCCGAAGAATCCAACCGACTAGGCTGCGTCCGCAAGGGACAGGTAGAGTTTATTGAGGACGGCCGGGCTATCGTCCGGTTGTTCCAAGCCTCCGACATTTCCACGCTGGCGCACGAAACCGGCCACATATTCCGGCGCGACCTTACCCGCCTGGCCCGTGAGACGGGGATGCTCCATTTATTGGTTGGTGATAATTCAACGGCGGGGTTAAGTACGCCAATGGGTATAGCTTGTGAGCAAAAAAGGGGGTGAAATCTTCGACAAAGTTTGGCAGTTTTGCTCGTTGCCCAGCCCTTATTTTGTCAGTGGGTGGTCTTAGGCATTGGGAAAGATAATGACTCCTTGACGGTCCACCGATGGTTGGTTAATCCGGCGGCTTGCACCGAGGTCTGAAGCGGACTTGAGCCGAGCAAAGCGTGACGTTCGACGCGGACGAGGCGGCGGCGATACCGTTGATCAACTGGCCGTACAAAAGCCCGGCGCGGAGTTGTCAATGGTGGGTACGTTGGCCCAGCGGCGTCACCCAGTCGCCGAAATGGGCGGTGAGCGCGTAAAAATAGAGCTCAGCGAGCGCATGGACTACGGCGTGCGCGGTGGCTTGCGTTCGCGGACCCAACTTAAGAACGGGGATCAACTTGGTTGGGGCGCCTAAGGCGCTCCAGACCCAAAGGTGCTCAGCACTTTGGCGGGTCTTGGTGCAAATCTCATCGAGTTGGACTTGAAGTAGTTTCAAGCTACAAAAGAAGTGCTCATGTAACGTGGTGGCCTGCAAGCCGGCGCGGCGCGGCGTTTGCGGCCAGGTGCGTAGAGTAAATTCGCTATGGCCGAAGATGCGGGTCGCGGCGCCGATGCTGACCCCTTCGGCCAGGGCCGTGAGCACTTCCGCGACGCGATCGGCGGGTGTTTCAGGCGATACAAGATCGTGCCCGCACGGACACTGAATTTCGTCCGACAAGCTTGGCAGCGCAAATCCTGAATACGTTCATGCCTACCATGGTGGCCGCAGCCGACCAAGGCATGAATCTGGTCACACTTGCACCGCACTGCGTGCGGCGCAGTGCAGGTGTCAGTGATCCCAAAGTACAGGCAGCCAGAATTGGGACAGGCATAGCCGGCGGTGGCCAGACGCTTCTTTGAGCCGCGTGGGCTTTTGATCTGCGGATAAGGCCGGGGGAGTGGGCGATGATGGGGTCCCTCCAGGTGCGCTGCCCGACACTTTGGGCAATCGTCCGAAGTGCGGGGCTTGAGCTTACTGCAGGCCCGATCTCTGGCGGAAGCCGGCCTATGAAGGACTATCCAGGTCAGTCCGGCGACCATCACGATCAGGAGAATGAATTTCCAGGCTTCTTGCCCAATCATGCTCACCTCGGCTGGCATGCGGATGAGTGAGGATGAGCGAGAGCAAGGGTTCGTAAAGTTCCGGGAATTATCTCCAGCGGATAGTGGGACGATCCGGCGCCCGAAACGACCCTTGTGTTTACAGAATGTCGAGCCAAACAGGGATGCCCAGTAACTAAACTAGAACCAGCACGACTTATTAGAACTTAGAAACCACTTTTGTTTGGTTTTATTAATGGCGATCTACAAATTCTCCCAGCTCCGAACACAACTTGCCGTCGGGGTGGGGTTACCCGTGTTCCTGGCCTTGACCGGCCTCGGCATCATCCATTACGCCCGCGAACGCCATCTGGTGGAGCAGCAGATCAGTGAAAGCGCCATCCAACTCGGCCAGATCGTGACCGGCAGCCTGCGCCACGCCATGTTGACCAAGGATCGTAAGACCTTGGCCGCCATCGTGAGTGACGTCGGCCAAAACGAGACCGTGCAGCGCCTGCAGCTCATTAACCGCCGCGGCCAGGTCATCGCCGACAGCGCCGGCAACGCCACCGGCCAGACCTTCGTCAAGGACAGTTCCGGTTGCGTGGAGTGTCATCGCTACCCGGCTGAGGTCCGCCCGCGCGTCACCACCTTGACCGCCGCGGACGGAACGCTGCGGGCCGTGGCCCCGATTGCCAACGCGCAGCCGTGCCAGCAGTGTCATCCACCAGAGCAAACGCATCTCGGGGTGGTCGTCTTGGATACGCCCACCCTCCTGCTCCAACAGCATGCGCTGGAAGACCTTGGGGGCGATGTGTTGTTATCCGCGGCGTTCACCGTGCTGGTCTCAGCGGGGTTGAGCTTTAGCGTGGATCGGCTCGTCATTCGGCGGGTGGAGGCTTTCCGGGCGCCCCTGGCGCAGTTAGCCGCCGGTGACTTCACCGCCCGGCTGCCGCGAAATGGCCCGGACGAGATCGGCCAACTGGCCCAGGCCTTCAATAACATGGCCGCCAAGGTGGAGGCTTATACCCAAGAGCAAGCCAAGCGCGGCGCCCTGCGCCAAGCGGCCATCGTGGAGGAACGCGAACGGATCGCGCGCGAACTACACGATGGTATTGCCCAGCTGCTTGGCTACTTCAACACCAAGCTGGCGGCCGCCCAGCTCCTCCTGCAAAAAAAGCAGATCGGCGCCGCGGCCGAAAACCTGGCCACGCTGGAAGCCGCCACCCAGACCGTGGCGGGCGATGTGCGTCTGGCCATTCTGGGCTTGCGCCTATCCAGCCAGATCACCAACGGCCTGATACCCACACTGAGTGAGTATGTGGACCAGTTCGGCCGGCTGAGCCAGCTGCCGGTGGAGTTGATCATTTCGCCGGAGACCGCCGAGCTCAAGCTGGATCCCGAAACCGAGGTCCAGGCCTTGCGCATCCTACAGGAGGCCTTGAGCAATATCCACAAGCATGCCGCCGCCGGCC
>JAGOBN010000738.1 GCA_017999235.1 Anaerolineales bacterium
AGTACGAAAAGCGCGCCGGCGCCAGGCCTTCCGAGGGCAGATGCGCGGCATCCAGCGGCGGGCAGGTCCGCAGGTCGCGCGGGTGGCCGATGGCGCCGAACACGGCTACCGAGGCCTGCTTCCAGACATTGGCCGAGTAGCCAAAGCTGGCGGCCGCCGGGTTGGCCGGGGCCGCCGCGGCGGCGGGGCGCCACAACTGCGTCAGCTGCGACCACAGGCGTGTCAGCCAGCCGCGCTGAGCGGCGCCGCGTTTGCTGGAATGATGGCGGGCAGCCGCCTGCAGGGCGCGCACCAGCGGCGCGGGATCGCGGCCGGCGCTGGTGGGCAGGCGGCCCACCGGCCAGTCCGGGGCGAAGTAGTTTTCATCGGCCGTGGCGTACGGATTATCGGAGGGGATGTCCGCGTCCGGGTCTTCGGTGGGATTGGGCAGATGGTGGAACGGCACGATCTCCGGCCCGCCGACAATCAACACCGCCGCCAGCGTCTCGCCCCGCGCGCGCAGCGCTTCCACCAGGCCGCGCAGCAGCAGCTTGATGTCCCAGGCCTGGCGCGCGTCCACGGGCTGCAGGCCGAACGGCTGGAGGGTGGCGGCTTCGTCCACGTACACCACCAGCCCACGCAGGCCGGCCGGCGCCTGGGCCAGCGTCCGGATTGCGGCATCCACCTGCGCGAAGCCCTCGCCGCCAAATTTCTCGGCCAGGCGGGTGCGGCTGGAGAGCAGGACGTAGCATTCCGCATCAGCCGGGCTGGGCGCCGAGTGCGGGGCGGCGCGGCGCGGCAGGCGCTGGGCCACGGCGTTCAACTGCGACTGGATGGCCGCAATTTCAGCGGAGGCTTCGGGCGAGACCAGCGGGGCGCTTTTGACCACGCCCGCCTCAGCCCCGGCCGGCGCCACCCGGCCGGGCAGCCGGTTCAAGCCAAGCGCCTGGATCAGTTCGGCCGGCAGCGGGCCGGGCAAGGGCGCGGCCAGCTCGGCCTGCCACAGCGCGCGGTAGGGATGGGCTTCACCCCAATGCCGGGCGGCCACCTCGCCGGAGACATCCAGCGCGGCGGCGTCATGCAGGACGGCCGTGGCGCGCGCCACGTCGCCGGCCGCGAAGAGGGCCTCCGCCAGGCAGAGCTTGAAGGCCACCGTGTTCGGCCAGCGCTCGACGAAGGCCTCCGCCAACGGCAAGGCCAGCTCAAACTGGCCGACGTGCCAGAGCGTGGTGAGATGGACCAGCGAGGGCAGCGGGCCGGCGTCCGCGGCGAGGCCGGCCAACGACTCGCGCCGCGCGGTTTCCAGATCGCCGGCCCTTTCCGCCAGCACCGCGACGCGGGTGCTCACCGCCCAGGCGGGCAAGGGCAGCGCGGCCGGTGCGCCGCGTCCGTCGCCGATATGCGCGGCGGCAAAGGCGGCGGCCGCAAGGGCAGCGGCGGCCGGCGGATCGGCCGCGAGCTGGCATTCCGCCAAACGGCGCTGCGCGGCGCTGTGCTCGGGATCAGCGGCGGTCAGCTGTTCCAGCACCGGGCGCGCCGCGGCGGTCTCGCCGGCGGACAAATAGGCGCGCGCCAATTGGAACTGCAGGCCAAGATCATCCGGCCAGTCAGCGAGATAACGGCGGGCGACCTGCGCGGCATAGGACGCCTGCTGGACGGCGAGGGCGGCATCAATCAGTTGGAGGAGGTCTGCGCGTTTCATGGCACGCGGAAGAGTGCAAGAGGTGTGCCAGGGGAAGGAGGGTGAGGGATTGGGTGATTGAGTGATTGAGCGGCCGGGCAATCGGGTGGGGCAGGGAGTGAACAGCTGATTGGGCGATGGAGTGGTTGAACGGATGGGCGGTCGAAAAAACTGGGCAGCGGCGAGATAACCTGATTGATCAACAGGTTATCAGCCACCACCCAGGTTTATTTGCGATCCCGAGGCGTGGTTAGCGGCCGCCGGTATTCCGGCTGAAGGACACTTAAACGTCTAGCTGCTCACCTCTCACCTCGCACCTCGTACCTCGATTATTTCCCCGCCGCCGCCCCCGCTAGGCGCGGCGTGTCGCTGTGCATGATGGACATGGCCGTGACCGCCGCCAGTTGTTTGGCGGCCTCCAGGTTCTTGGGGTCCAGAGCCACGGCGCGTTCCAGGGCGCTGAGCGACCCGGTGTAATCCTTGAGCTGTTTGAGGGCGACGCCGGCGCGGGTGTAGTTGGCGGCAACCCGCGGCGCGGACTTGATGGCGAGTTGATACAGTTCCAAGGCCCGGTCAAATTGCCGGCGCTGTTCAAACACCAGGCCCACCTCCCGCATCAGCTCATCGTTATGCGGGGCGGCCTCGCGGCCCTGCATCAGGTGCGCGATGGCCTGGTCCAATTGCCCCTGGCTGCGGCAGGCGCGGCCCAAACGCAGCAGATGCTTGGCGTTGCGCGGCGCAATCCGCACCGCTTCGCGATACGCCTGCACGGCCGGGCCGTGGTCGCCGGCGGCCAGGCGCGCATCGCCCAGCGTGGCCAGGATCTCGTCGGAGTCCGGGTTGGCCAGGGCCGCGCGCTGCAGGGCGTCGGCGGCCGGCGTCAGCTTGCCCTGCGCCAATTGCAGCCGGCCCAGCGCCAGCCAGATGGGGGCCGGCGCGCTGGCCTGCAGGGCGGCGGCCGTGTAGTGGCGCTCCGCCGCCGTCACGTCGCCGCGCGCGGCTTCCACATCCGCCAGACAGGTCAGGGTTTCGGCGGCGTCCGGCGCCAGGCGGCTGGCGGTCTCGGCATAGTTGGCGGTGGCTTGTAGATCGCCGCGCGCCAGTTC
>JAGOBN010000079.1 GCA_017999235.1 Anaerolineales bacterium
GTATGCCGCGGCGGAAGATCCCTTTTATACCGCCTGGGGCGGCGCCGCGCTGTTCATGTTGAGCGGGCTGAGCCTGGGGCTCAGTGGGCCGCCCGCTACCGCCCGGCGCGGCCCACTGGCCGGCTGGGCCGTGGTGGCCGCCGGGGTAGCGTTGGCCGGCGGGCTGCTGTGGCCGCCGGCGCGGGCCAGTTTGTACGCCAATCTGGGGGCGGTGCGCCTGGCGCAAATTGAATTGGCGGGCTGGTCGCCGGTTGAACCGGGGCCGGCGGCGGCGGCGGCCGAACTGCGGCCGGCGGCGCTGTGGTTGGAGCGGGCGCGGCGGCTTGACCCCGCCAATGCGGCGGCGGGCTGGCGGCTGGGCTTCATCGCCAGCGCCGCGCAGGAATGGGAACGGGTCCGGGACTTGCTGGCGCCTCTGCAGTTGGCCGGCCGGGAGCGGCCGGCGTTTCGCAAAACGTTAGGGTATGCCCTGCTCTGGCTGGGCGAACTTGAAGCCGCCGGCCCGCTGCTGGCTGCCATCCCGGAGGCCCCGGCGGAATTGCTCGAATACGCGCGTTGGTGGCGCACGCAGGGGCGGCTGGACTGGGCGGCCCAAGCCGCCGCCATGCGGGTTTGGCTGCTCACGCCGGTCGGGCCGGCACCTCGGTGAATCCCATAGATTGGGTTGGTGATTCTAAGTAGTTCCTTTGTCAGGTTGGCACTCGGTTATCGGGGTGCTATCGTATGGCGGATCGGGTCAGAAGCGTGGTTTTCAAGCAGCATGCAAGAAGGACAGCGGCATGAATCCTATTAAGGTGGGTGTCATCGGGGTGGGACGGATGGGTCAGCGGCATTGCCGCGTGTACGCGAATTTGCGCGGCGCCCAGTTGGTGGGGGTGAGCGATGCCAGCGCGGAGCTGGGCCAGCGCGTCGCCGCGCAATATGAAGTGCCCTATTTCGCGGACGTGGATGATTTGCTCACCCGCGTGGACGCCGTCAGTTTGGTGACGCCGACGGCCAGTCATTACGCCTTGGCGCGGCGCTGCCTGGAGCACGGCGTGCACGTGTTGGTGGAGAAGCCGATTACGGCCAGCTTGGAGGACGCGCAAGCCTTGACGGCCGCGGCTGAGGCCAGCGGCCGGGTGGTCATGGTGGGCCACATCGAGCGGTTCAATACGGCGTTTATTGAGATGAAGAACGTGCTGGAGAGCATGGAGGTGTTGGCCGTTGACTTCCGCCGGCTGAGCCCGGTGGAGGGCAGCAACCTCGATGTGGACGTGGTGCAAGACCTGATGGTGCATGACGCCAATCTGGTGCTGGACCTGATGGGAACCGAGCCGGCCTGGGTGAATGCGCGCGGCATGAGCGTGTTTAGCGGCGCGATTGATCATGCCGTCGCGCAGTTGGGCTTTGCCACCGGCCAGCTCTTTACGCTCACCGCCTCGCGCATCACCGAGAACAAGGTGCGGGCGATTGCGGTCACCACCCGCGAGGCTTACGTGGAGTGCGATCTGCTCAACAAGAGCGTGCTGCTGCACCGCCACACCATCGGCGAGTATCTCCCGCACAACCACCGCGGGGTCAAGTATCGCCAGGAAAGCCTGGTCGAGCGCATCCAAGTGCCGATCTTTGAGCCGATGTTCTTGGAACTGCAGCACTTCGTGGAATGCGTGGCCGAGGAGAAACCCCCGCATGTTTCGGCGCGCGACGGCCTGCGGGCGCTGACGCTGGCCGAGACCATCCGCCGGCAGATTTGGGCCACCATGCCGGACCCGGCTCCGGCCGGCCGCCGGCCGCAGTCAGCCTAGACGGCCTTCCGCCGGCGCCTCATCACAGGAAATTCAAGTGGATCTATCGATCGTCATCCCCTGTTGTAACGAAGTCGAGAATGTGCCCAAGCTGCAGACCGAGTTGATGCCGGTGGTCGCTGGTCTGGCGCGGGAGCGCTCGGTGGAAGTCGTCTTTGTGGACGATGGCAGCACGGACGGTACGCTGGCGGCGCTCCAGGCGGCGTTTGCCGACGGCCGGGGGCCGGCCGGCGTGGCCATCCGGTTTGAGCAGCATCCCGTCAATCGTGGTCTGGGCGCGGCCATGCGCACGGGCTTCGCCGCCGCCAGCGGCGACGTGATCCTGTCGACCGACGCCGACGGCACCTATAAGTTTGAAACCCTGCCGGCGCTGCTGGCGTACTTGACCCCGGACGTGGACATCGTCACCGCTTCACCGTATCATCCAGCGGGGGCCGTCAAAGATGTGCCGCAATACCGGCTGGTGCTCAGCCAGGGCGCCTCATTTCTGTACCGGCTCTTGGTGGAATGGAACCTGCACACCTGGACGGCCTTGTACCGCGCCTATCGCCGGGAAGTGTTGCAGACCATCTCGTTCGCGTCGCCGGGTTTCCTGGCCGGCACCGAATTGCTGGTCAAAGCCCGGCTGGCCGGTTATCGGGCGGCCGAGTATCCCGCCGTTTTGCACTCGCGCGTGGCCGGCCAATCCAAGGCCAAGGTGTGGCGCATCATCCGCGCGCACCTGGGCTTTCAATGGCGGGTGGTGCTGCACCGCCTCGGCCTGGCGCCGCTCGTCACCAGCCGCAAAGCTGGGTAAAGGACTTTGTCGTGAATCAGCCCGCAACCGCTACCGCCGCCCCCGCCAAGCCGCGAAAGGCTCTCATGGATTCTTATTCCGCCATCCCGTACATTTTGGTGAGCGTCGTGCTCGGCGCCATCGGCCAACTCATGTTGAAATACGGCATGTCCAAGGTCGGCGTGCTCTCGCTGTCCCTGGACAAGATCCTGCCGGCCCTCACCAACCCCGGCGTGATCTATGTCATGATCGGGTTAATGATCTACGTCTGCGGCACCGCCTCCTGGCTGATCGCGCTCTCGCGCGCCGACCTGAGCTTTGCCTATCCGTTCGCCAGCCTGAGCTATGTCGCCATGCTGATCGGCGCGTGGGTGCTGTTCAAGGAGCAGTTGGACGTCTGGCGCCTGGCGGGCTCGGCCGTGATCATCCTGGGCGTGCTCCTGATCTCGCGCAGCGGCCAGTAATTTTCCACCCATGAAAATCGTCTCCATCGTCGGCGCCCGGCCGGAGTTTATCCAGGCCGCGCCGGTCAGCCGCGCCCTGCGCGCGCGCCACCACGAAATCCTCGTCCACACCGGCCAGCACTACGATTACCGGATGTCCCAGACGTTCTTCGACGAACTGGGCATCCCGGCCCCGGATTACAATCTGGAAGTCGGCTCCGGCTCGCACGGCCGGCAGACCGCGGAACTGTTGGCGCGGCTGGAAGACGTGCTGGTCAAAGAGCAGCCCGATCTGGTGATCGTGCGCGGCGACACCAATTCCACCCTGGGCGGCGCGCTGGCGGCCGCCAAGCTGCGTTTGCCCACGGCGCACATCGAGGCCGGCGAACGCAGCTATGACCGGCGGATGCCGGAAGAGCTCAACCGGCTGGTGGCCGATGTGCTGGCGGATATCTACTTCTGTGCCAGCCGGGCGGCGGTGGAGCGGCTGGCGGCCGAGGGCATTCATGCCAACGTGCACTGGACCGGGGATGTGATGCTGGATGCCCTGCGGCATAACCGCCCCATCGCCGAGGCGAAATCGGATGTGCTGCGCCGGCTGGCGTTGACGCCGGGCGGCTACGCCTTGGTCACCATCCACCGCGCCGCCAACACCGACGACCCGCGGCGCCTGGCCAACCTGGTGGCCGCGCTCAACCAGGCCCCGGAACCCGTGATCTTCCCGGTGCATCCCCGCACCCGCGGCGCGCTCGAGAAGCTGGGCGCGCGCCTGGCGGATCAAATCCGCGTGATTGAGCCGGTGGGGTATTTTGATATGCTGACGCTGGAGGCGAACGCACGGCTGATCGCCACCGATTCCGGCGGCGTCCAGCGCGAGGCCTATTTCTTGGGCAAACCGTGCCTGACTCTGCGCGATGAAACCGAGTGGACCGAGACCGTCGCGGCCGGCTGGAACGTGCTGGCCGGCAATGAGCCGGCCCGGATTGGGGCGTTGTGGCGCACCTTTCAGCCGCCGGCCGCCCAGCCGCCGATCTTTGGCGACGGCACCGCCGGCGAGCGCATCGCACAGCTTCTGGAGGCCGCGCCGGTCCTCTTTGGGGCCGCCCGGCAATAGCCGCAGGTCTTTATTCGTAAACGAGGGACTTCAATGACAGTAGCCATTTTGGGCGGCGGCATTATGGGCGTCAGCCTTGGGTATATCCTGGCGCGCGCCGGCGTACCGGTGGAGATTTTCGAGGCCTCGCCCGTCTTGGGCGGTTTGGCCGGCCCGCTGGTGCTGCCCGACGGCGCGGAGGTGGATCGCTTTTACCACGCCATCCTCAGCAGCGACCGATATCTGGGCGAGCTGGCGGCCGAGTTGGGGCTCACCGACCGGATGCGCTTCAATGAGACCAAGACCGCCTTTTACTATCGCGGCCAACTGCACTCGATGAACAATATCATCGAGTTTTTTCGCTTCCCGCCGCTGGGGTGGGTGGATCGTTTCCGCCTGGGGCTGACGGTGCTCTATGCCCAGTTCGTGCGCGATTGGCGCGCGTTGGAGAGCATCAGCGTTGAGAAGTGGCTGTTAGGGCTGAGCGGGCGCACCACCTTTCAGAACATCTGGCGGCCGATGCTGAAGGCCAAGTTTGACGGCGGCTTCGAGAACACGCCCGCCACCTGGATCTGGTCCCGTCTGGTGCGGATGAAGTCCACGCGCGGCGGCGCCAGCCAGAAAGAGATGGCCGGTTATGTGATCGGCGGCTACGCCACCTTGCTCAAAGCGATGGCGGCGCAGATTGAAAAAGCCGGCAGTCAGATCCATCTGCGCACCCCGGTGCAGGAGATCGTTATTGAAAACGGCCGGGCGGTGGGCGTGCGCCTGGGGGGGGAAGTGCGCCGGTTTGAAGCCGTGGTGGCCACCATGCAGGCGCCGGTGTTCCAGCGCTTGATCCCGCAGGCGCCGGCGGATTACCTGGCCTTTTTGAACCAGACACAGTATCTGGGGATAATCTGCCCGGTCATGGTGCTGGATCGGCCGCTCACGGGCTACTGGACGGTTAACATCACCGACGACCGCTTCCCGTTCACGGGCCTGATTGAGACCACCAGCTACATTAATCCGGCCGACGTGGGCGGACATCATCTGGTATATCTGCCCAAGTACACCCAGCCGGGCAGCGCTTGGCAGGCCAAGACCGACGACGAGATCCGCGAGATTTGGCTTTCCAATCTGGAGGCCATGCTGCCGAGCTTCAAGCGCGAGCAGGTCCGGTATTTTCTGATCCACCGCGAGAAATATGTCGAGCCGCTGCACGGGTTGAACGAGACCCACCTGATCCCGGAGATCCGCACCCCGGTGGCGGGCTTGTTCCTGGCGACCACGGCTCAAATTTACCCCGCGCTCACCAACGGCGAGTCTGTGGCTCGGCACGCGCGCTCCGTGGCGGAGGCGGTGCGGGGCGCGGGCCAGCCGGCGTGAGACCAGTCTAGATTTCTGAAGCGAGTTGGCGATGCCTCTTTCGGTCACTCAGTTCCCCTTGGCCGGCCGCGGCCGGCAGGTCCTTGGGCTAGCGGCGCTGTTGCTCATCGCCGGCCTCAGCCTGTGGCGCCTGACGGACTATCCCACGCCCTGGTATGACGAGGGCTCGCACCTGCATGTGCCCAAGACCCTGCTGCGTTATGGCCAATACGCGGATTACAGCAGTGATGGCTTTCGCTATTACGGCCCCACTATCGGTGTGGGGCCGACGGTTTTGCTGCCTATCGCGGCGGTGTTCAGCGTGTTTGGGGAAGGGTTGTTCCAGGCGCGGCTCTTGATCGTGGTTTATCTTTGGGCGGCGCTGGCGGCCTTCTATGTTTTGGCCCGCCGGCTGGGCGGCGCGCCATTGGCGTGGGTGGCGACCGCCTTGCTGTTGGGCACGCGCGGCGTTGCCCTGTTGGAATATGGGCGGCAAGTGCTGGGCGAAGTGCCCGGCTTCTTTTTTGTGGCGGCTGGTCTGGCGGTCTGGCTGGGAGCTTGGGAGCGGCCGGAGGGGCGGCGGCTGGCGCTGGCCGGCGGGCTGCTCGGTTTGGCCGTCGTTACCAAATCCCAGTACTTTATCGTCTTAGCGCCCGCGCTGGCGGCCGGCTGGGTGTTGAACGTGGTGTATTACCGCACCGTTCCGCAGCGCGTGTTCCTGGTGCCCGGGGTGCTGGTGGGTGCGTTTTTTGCGCTGTGGCAGGTGACAGTGGTCGTGCTGCTGGGGCCGGGGGCGGTCGCGGACAACCTGGCGTTGTATCGCGCGGCGACGGCCAGCGCGGCGACGGTGTTCTCGCCGGATCTGATGGAGCGCGCCCTCCGGGAACTGCTGAGCCTCAAAGTTTATCTGGGGTGGCTGGTCCCGATCTTGATTTATGGCGCCGCGCTCTCCCTGCCGCGCACCCGGGATGGTCAGCGCTGGGGCGTGATCTTCTTGGTGGTGGTCGTCAACCTCGTCTGGTACGTGGTCGCGTCGGTCAGTTGGCTCCGCTATGCCTTTGTCGGGCTGGCGCTGAGCAGCCTGTTCGTGGCGCGCTTTTTTAGCGACTTGACCGCCGGCTTCCAGTTCGACGGACGCGGCCTGTGGATGGCCTGGCGGCAGACTGCGGCCGATTGGCCGGCGCGGGCGCTGCGGGCCGCCGTGGGGCTCTGGCTGGCGGCCATGATCGCCCTTCCCTTGGCGCAGTCCGCGCGGCCCATCCTGCTGCCGCCCTTTAATGCGCCGCGCGCTATGGCCGACTATTTGAATACTAATGTCTCCCCGGAAGCCCTGATCGAGACCTGGGAGCCGGAATTGGGCTTCCTGACCGACCACAACTACCACTTCCCGCCGCAGGCTCGGCTGTATCAGGCCGTCAGCTACGTCTGGGCGGGCGGTCCACCGCCCGCGCAAGGTTACACCTTCATTCAAGACGCCCAGCCGGAGTATGTTCTGGCGGGTCAGTTTTCAAAGTACGTGGCCTTTTATCCGTCCGAAGTGTTGGTTGAGTATCAGCCAGTGACGGAAATCGGGCCCTACACCCTCTACCACCGGCGCTAAGCCAGCCCCGGCCGGCCGCGGCCGGGGTATGACCTTCGTCCCATATAGCCAAGCCCCCGTAGCGCTTAAGCTTGTCATAGCAGAGCTATCTAGTCGCCAATTTGTGCTGCCTGTAGCAGGTGGATATGTCACTAATTTCTTTGTCGCGCGTCTGGCCACGTCTTCGCCCGGTGTTCTCCGGTGTGTTGTCGTTAGCGCTCTTGATCTCCCTTTTCTGGCGCGCAGTGGAGCCCGTGCCGGCCGTCCAAGCCGCGCCGGTGCCGGTGCCGATTATGGTGGTAATCAACGGCGCGTACAGCGCCAATCCCTTTGGCGCTTACCTAGGGGAGATTCTACGCGCCGAGGGTCTGAACGCCTTTGACGTCGTTCAACTGAGCGCACTCACGGCCGGCCATCTCACCGGCCATCAGGTGACGGTGCTGGCGGAGACGACGTTAACGGCGGGGCAGGCGAGTTTGTTGACGAGCTACGTGAACGGCGGCGGCCGGCTAATCGCCATGCGCCCCGATCCTCAGATTACGAGCCTGTTTGGCCTGGGCGCGGCGGCCGGCACCCAAACGGATGGTTATCTGAAATTTGAGAGCACTGCCGCCGCCGCCGGTCTGACGACTTCGGTGCTGCAAATCCATGGAGCCGCCAACCGTTATGCGCTGGCGGCCGGCGGTGAGCGTGTGGCGGAGCTGTACAGCACCCGCACCACCGGCACCGGCTATCCGGCGGTGGCCAAAGGCAGCGCCGGCCGGGCCGTGGCGTTCACCTATGACCTGGCGCGCAACGTGGTCTACATGCGCCAGGGCAACCCGGCTCTGGCTAATCGCGTGGATACCTTGGGCACCGGGTGGGATGCGGCCAACCCGCCCGTGACACGGACCGTGCACCTCTTCGGGAGCACCAATTTTTCTGGCGGCGCGCCGTTGTGGATTGACCGGGAGTTGATCCCGGTGCCGCAGGCTGACGAACAGATGCGCCTGCTGGCGCGGTTGGTGAAAGAGCAGGTGGAGCCGGCGCACCCATTGCCGCAGGTGTGGTACTTCCCGGGTTCGGCCAAGACGATGTTGATCTTGACCGGCGATGCGCACGCCAACCCGACGAGTTCGTTCCAGCGGGAGCTGCAGAGCCTGCAGGCCCGGAACGCCAAGATCAGCTTGTATATGACGATTGGCGGCGGTGTGACCGAAATGGATGTGTTGACGTGGCAGGCCCAGGGTCATTCCTTCGGGCTGCATCCCTACGCCTACCGGCCGGATAATTACCCGCCGTATAACGTCACCAACCTCGCGTCCGGTTACACGGCCTTTGGGAATTGGTTTGCCATGACCTATCCCGCGGTGACGCGCTCACGTACCGTCCGGCATCATCAAGTGGCGTGGCAGGGCTGGACGGACGCTGCCGATATTGCGGTGGCGAACGGGATAGCGCTGGATACTAATTTCTACCATTGGGGGCCGTGGCTGCAGAAAGCCGACGGCACGTGGCCCCATGGTTACCTCACCGGCAGCGGCCAAGCCATGAAGTTTATCCGCGCCAATGGCACCGTTTTGCCGCTCTATCAACAGATGACTCAGTTGGTGGATGAGCAGCTCGTCGCCGGCGCGGGCGGCGGTTATGAGGGTTTGACCGCCGCCGGCGCGGCCGCCGTTTCCCGCCAGTTGATCGACGCCAGCCAGGCGGGCGATTATGCGGCGCTGATGACTCAGTACCATGTCGATTACTACTCGGGCGACTCCCAGCTTTGGGCCGAGGCCACGGTAGATTACGCTAACAGCTTGGGCGTGCCGGTCTGGAACGCCGATCAGTGGCTGAACTTCACCGAAACCCGCCACGACGCGTCCTTCACTAACCTGGCGTGGGACGCCGCCAGCGGGGTTCTCAGCTTCAACCTGAATGCCGGGACCGGCGCTGATCTGACCACGGTCCTGCCGCAGATCTACGGTGGGCGCGCGCTGACCAGCGTCACCGTGAACGGCGCGCCGGCGGCGTTTACCACCCAGATCATCAAGGGCCAGAGCATGGCCTTCGTGACGGCCGCCTCCGGCAACCGCGCCTACCAGGCTGTGTATCTGCCGGCCGGCCCCACCTCCACGCCGACGATGACCAACACGCCGCCGGCCGGCGCCTCGTTGACGCCCACCGCGGCGGCGACCGCTACCAGCACCTCCGTGCCGCCGACGGCCACCTCCACACCGACCGCCACCTCGCTGCCGCCGGCGACGCTGCCGGCGACCGTACCTTTCCCGTCCACGACCATCCTCGACACCTTTGACCGGCCGGACAGCGGCCTGGGCAGCAACTGGGCTGGTGCGATTGGCGGATACGCGATTGTGTCGAACCAGGCCAGTGTTATCGGCGGCAGTGACGTTTACTGGGCGCCGGCCGCATATGGCCCCGATCAGGAAGTCTATGTGACGATTGCGGCGGTCAGCGCCACATCCAATGAGCAGGATCTGTTGTTGAAAGCGCAGACCCCGGGCACGTATGGTGGGGGGGTGATCGAAGTCTGGTACGACGCGGCCGGCGGCCGGGCTCAGGTGTGGACCTTCGCCAACAGCCAGGGGTGGGTTCAGCATGGCGCCGATCTTCCCGTGGCCTTTGCGGCCGGGGATCAGTTCGGCGCACGCGCGCGCGCGGACGGCACGGTGGAGGTGTACCGCAACGGCACCCTGCTGGGCGTGCGCAGCGTGGCCAGTTGGCCGTATGCGGCCAATGGCGGCTATGTGGGACTGTGGTTCGTAAACGCCGCCGGCGTTCGTCTGGATAACTTCGGCGGCGGCAACGTGACGGCCGGCCTCCCCACCAGCACGCCCGTGCCGCCCACCGCCACGGCCACGGCCACCAGCAATGTGCCCCTGCCCACGGTCACGGAGACCCCCGTGCCGCCGACCGTTACTCCAGTGCCGCCGACGGCGACGCCGACCCCGGTATTGGACTTTACCGACTCTACCCTGGCCGATTTCCGCCAAATCTGCGCCCTACCGGCCAATGTGCTGGTGAGCAGTGCGGGCGGCGGGGCCGTGACCCTGGCCAGCCTGACCGGCGATGACTTCAACGGCGCGGCGCTGAATGGGGCGCTGTGGGCGGCTGGCGATTGGAGCGGCGGCGCGTATGCGCCGGCCGTCA
>JAGOBN010000739.1 GCA_017999235.1 Anaerolineales bacterium
GTCCCCGCCCACATAGTTGGGGTTGTAGCGCTCCATCTCCACAGCCGTAAAGGTGTGGCGCGCCAAAACTTGATCCTGGAAGCCGGGGGCGAAACGCTCGATCTGGCCTTCGATGGCGGCGCTCATGTCCCGCGCTGAGCCATGCGGTACATGGCAGTAAGCCCACAGCGTGTGCCGGCCGGCCGGCGCGCGGGCGGCGTCAAATAAACTGGCTTGCGCCACCAGCACATACGGGCGCTCCGGGTGCTCACCGCGGTCGATGGCGCTTTCCGAAGCCGCGATCTCGGCCAGGGTCCCGCCGAGATGCACCGTGCCGGCCTGCGCGCATTCCGGCGCGCGCCACGGCACCGGCCCCTGCAGCGCAAAATCCATTTTGAAGACGCCCGGCCCGTAGCGGTAACGCTCCAGCGCGGCGCGGTATCCGGCCGGCAGCCGGCCGCCGGCCAACCGCAAGAATTGGCGCGGGGTCACATCCAGCAGCACCGCCCGCGCCGGGGGCAGGGCGGCCAGTGACTCAACCTCGCACTCGGTGACAATTTCACCGCCCAGCGCGCGCAGGCAGCCGGCCAGGGCGTCGGCGATGCGCTGGGACCCGCCGCGCGCCACCGGCCACCCCACGCCATGCGCCAGCATCTGCAGCATCAGGCCGAAGGCGGCGGTGGCCGGCCGCTCCAACGGCTGGATGCTGTGCGCGGCCAGGCCCGCAAACAGCGCGCGGGCGCGCTCGCCCTGGAAGGCGCGTTCGGCCAGGCCGCGGGCCGATTGCAGCGCCAGCAGCCCGAACCCGGCCATGGCCAGCGGATGGCGCGGCGCGCGCAGCGGCCCCAGAAATTCGGCAATGATCTTTTCCCAGTCGTCGCGCAGGAAGCGGGCGATCCGGCGGTAAGCGCCGGCGTCCGGGCCCAGGCCGGCCGCAGTCTCCTCCACCGAGCGGGTCAGCGCCAGGGCCGTGCCGTCATCCAACGGATGCGCCAGCGGCAGCTCCGGATGAATGAACTCCAGGCCATGGTCGGCCAGCGGCAGCGACCTCAGGAATGGGGAAGCCAGGCTGAGGGGCTGGACGGCCGAACAGACGTCATGCACAAAGCCCGGCTGGGTCAGCTCGGCCGAGCGCATGCCGCCGCCAATGGTGGACCTGGCCTCCAGCACGCGCACCGCCCAGCCGGCGCGGGCCAGGGTGATGGCGGCGGCAAGCCCATTGGGGCCGGAGCCCACGATCAGGGCATCAATTGATGGAGAAGGCCGCATAAGCGGAGAGTGGGCGGCAAGGTTGATTAGGGATTAGACGGGCCAGCGAGCGCTCGCTGCGATATCAGGCGCGGCCCAAGAGCTTCTTGGCCAATTCAACCGGCAGATACAAACCCGTGCGGATGGCGGCATTATGCCAGATGTTCTTGGCTTCCGACCACTGCACGCGCGGGTCCACCAGCGCCGCGCGCAGCTGCGGCTGGCCGTCCACGCCGAAGCGCGCCGCCAGGCTGCGCAGGGTGGCCTGCCAGAAATCGTCCTCGGTCTTGTGGCCGACGCCCAGCCGAAAAGTCAGTTCATAGAGCGGGTCCATCGTGCGGATCAGGGCCTGCACCTGGGCCACGGTGGCGCCGTCTTCCTCAAAGGCGCTGAACGTGATCAGGCCGGCCAGGATGTGGCCCTCGGGGGTCATAAAGCTGAAGGAGGTGTCGTCGGCGTAGATGACCATGATGCCAGTGGCGATCATGGGCGTGTCGCCGGGGGCGGTGACGCCGCCGGGGCCGGCCAGGTTGAGCACGGCCACCTCGCCCGGTTTGATGCCGGTCAGCGGGCCATAGAAACGGTTGCCCTTGGGCCAGAAGTTCGGGAACTCGGCCTTCCAGACTTTCACGATCTCGGCCGGCGCCGCGGTTGAGCCGTTGAAGCGCACCCAATAGGTCTTCTGCCACATCTGCCCGAAGCCGCGGATGGGGCCGGTCAGGTGCTTGCCGGCCACGTTAATCTGCAGGCCGCCGGCCTGGACGTTGGCGGTCGAGAGCTTGTCCACCGGCCGGGCCCAATTGCCGGCGTCGCGGGGGGCGGGGGAGGAGGTCGAGTCAGGCATGGTCATCTCCCATGACGAAGGGTAAGCCGGGTCAGTGGTTGGCGCTAAGTGCTCAGGCGGCCAGAGCTTCGGCTTCGGTGTTGAAGATGCCAATCGCCTCGTTCAGGCGGGTGAGCTCAAAGATCTGGCGGTAGTGTTCGCTCAAGCCCACCGCCAGCAGGCGCTGGCGCGGAGCGTGCCGGTTGGCGCGGATGAGCAGCGTAACCAGCAGGCCGATGCCGGAGCTGTTCATATACTCCAACTGGTTGAAGTTCAGGATGAGGGTGCTGGCGCCGGCGCTGGTCGCCTGGGTGTAGGCGTCCATCAGCGCGTTCTCGGCGGCGGCGGTCACTTCGCCCTGGATGTCGATGGCGCTGCTGGCCGGCCCCAGCCGGCGGAAGGTCATGCTCACAATGGGGTTGGACATGGCGGCTCCTTGGGCGGTGGGCGGAAAGCTTATTGGTTCGCGGCCAGCGCGGTCGTTTCGTCCGGATAGATCTGCATGAAATCCGCCAGCCGCGTGATCTGGAAGATCTCGGTGTAGTGCGGGCTCAGGCCGCTGGTCAGCAGCCGGCGCCCGCTCTTGCGCGCCTGGGCCAGCAGCCCCACGATCAGGGCGATGCCGGTGCTGTTGATATAGTCCACGCGGTCGAACCGGATCAGCACGGCGTTGGTCTCGGGCGCGGCGGCCTCGGCGTAGGCCTGGTTCAGGGC
>JAGOBN010000740.1 GCA_017999235.1 Anaerolineales bacterium
CCGCCAAGGCGTTCCGCGCGCGGCTGGTCAGGATCGGCGCGGAGGAAGTGGGCACCGGCGAGGCCTGTCTGCTCAAGTCCGAAGCGCAGACCCAGGCCGTGATCACCGACCTGGCCGCGGCGCTGTACCGCGTGGCGCGGGTCAAAACCGGCGAGCGCCGGCGCAACCCGGCCGCCCCGTTCACCACCAGCACGCTGCAGCAGGAAGCCTCGCGCCGGCTGGGCTTTACGGCCAAGCGCACCATGGCCACGGCCCAGCAGTTGTACGAAGGCATTGAGCTGGATGGCGGCCAGGCGGTGGGCTTGATCACGTACATGCGGACCGACAGCCCGACGGTCTCGCCTATCGCCCAGCAAGAGGCGCGCGAATTCATTGCCGCGCGCTACGGCGCGGAGTCGCTGCCGGCCGAGCCGCCGCAATACAAGGCCCGCGCCAAAGGCGCCCAGGAAGCGCACGAGGCCATCCGGCCCACCCTGGCGGCGCGCGAGCCCAAGGCGGTGGCAGAGTTCCTCACCAAGGACCAGCTCAAGCTGTACACCCTGGTCTGGCAGCGGTTTGTGGCCAGCCAGATGATGGCGGCGCTGTATGACACGGTCTCGGTGGAGATCGAGGCGCGCGGCGCCGCGCCGGCCGAGACCACCTACCTGTTCCGCGTCTCCGGCTCCACCCTGAAGTTCGCGGGGTTCCTGGCCGTCTACGAGGAGGCGCGGGATGAGGATGCCGTCCCAGAGGCCGAAGCCGAGGCCGGCGCCCTGCCGGCGCTGAGCGTGGACGAGGCCCTGAACCTGGTGCGCTGGCTGCCGGAACAGCACTTCACCCAGCCGCCGCCGCGCTATTCCGAGGCCAGCCTGGTCAAGGCCCTGGAGGAATACGGCATCGGCCGGCCGTCCACCTACGCGCCGACCATCTCCACGATCCAGGCGCGCGGCTACGTGGTGCGCGAGGACAAGCGCCTGGCCCCCACCGAGATCGGCATCACCGTCAACGACCTGCTGGTGGAGCGCTTCCCGGAAGTGGTGGACGTGAACTTCACGGCCCAAATGGAAGAAGAGCTGGACGAGGTGGCCGACGGCCAGCGCGAGTGGCACAGCGTCATCCGCGAGTTCTGGGAGCCGTTCTCCCGGGATTTGCAGGCCGCCGAGGCTGAGATGCCGGCGCTTAACACCGAGCCGGAATACGTCGGCCGGGACTGCCCGGACTGCGGCAAAGCCCTGATCTTCCGGTACGGGCGCTACGGCAAGTTCATCGGCTGTTCCGGCTTCCCGGCCTGCCGCCATACCGAGCCCTGGTTTGAAAAGCTGGGCGTGGCCTGTCCCAAAGACGGCGGCGACCTGGTGGAGCGCAAGACCAAGAAGGGCCGCGTCTTTTACGGCTGCGTCAACTATCCGGCTTGCGACTTCACCTCCTGGAAGCGCCCGCTGCTCCAGCCGTGCCCGGCCTGCGGCGGGGTGCTGGTGGCCGCCAACAAGAACTTCGCGCAGTGCCTGAAGTGCGAGAACCAGTTTGATCTGGGCGCGCTGCCGGAGCTGGCGGCCGAAACCGGGGACTAGCGCCCGGCCCGGCCCGCATCGATAACAAAACATGGCCGGCGGCCCGCCGGCCATGTTTGATTCTTATAGAAAAATTGTTGCGCGGCGGATATTTTCGGGCTATGATCGCGTCCATTCTCCTCCGCAAGGATTCCTATGGACAACTACACATCTCTGTTTGACCTAACTGGGCGCGTGGCGCTCGTGGTGGGGGCGGGCAGCGGCATTGGGCAGGCGGCGGCGCAGGGCCTGGCGGCGTTTGGCGCCGAGGTGGTCTGCGCGGACGTCAACGCGGCCGGGAACGCAGCCACCGTGGCGGCCATCCAGGCGGCCGGCGGCCGCGCGCGCGCGGTGGCGCTGGATCTGCGTGAGCGGGCCAGCCTGGCCGCGGCGCTGGCCGAGGCCGGCCCGCTGGAAGTGCTGGTCAGCACGCCCAGCATCAATGTCCGCAAGCCCATGCTGCAGATCAGCGATGAGGAATTTGACCGCGTGGTGGACTTGAACCTCAAGGGCACGTTCCGCCTGATCACGGCGGTCGGCCGGGGCATGGCCGAGCGCGGCCGGGGCAGCATCATCGCCTTCGCCAGCATCCGCGCCCAGGTGGTGGAGCCGGGGCAGGGCGTGTACGCGGCCACCAAGGCCGGCATCCTGCAGATGTGCCGGGCGCTGGCCGCCGAATTGGGGCCGCAGGGCGTGCGCGTCAACGCCATTGCGCCGGGCGTGGTGGAAACGCCGCTGACGGCGCCCATCAAATCCAAACCGGAGTGGTACAACGCCTACGCCGCCAAGAGCGCGCTGGGCCGCTGGGCGCAGCCGAGTGAGATGGTGGGGGCCGTGGTTTTCCTGGCGTCCAACGCCGGCTCCTTTGTCACCGGCTCGCTGCTGGTGGTGGACGGCGGCTGGACGGCCATCGACGGGCGGTTCACGCCTCCGTTGTGAAGCTATGGCTCCCATCATCCGCATCCGCAACCTGCAGTACACCTACCAGCCGGAGGCCAGCCAGCCTGTGCCGGCCTTGCGGGGCGTTAACCTGGATGTCACCCCGGGCGAATATGTCGTCATCCTGGGCCACAATGGTTCGGGCAAATCCACGCTGGCCAAGCATCTAAACGCCTTGTTGCTGCCCACCCAGGGCGAGGTGTGGGTCAAAGACTGGAACACCCAGGAACGCGACCACGTGGCCGATGTCCGCGCCACCGTGGGGATGGTCTTCCAAACCCCCGACAACCAGATTG